>NZ_MKGN01000009.1 GCF_002682985.1 Candidatus Tremblayella phenacoccinincola | reverse complement strand
GTAACAGCAGCAAGGAAGCATATCAAGAAGTCCTAATAATATGTGCTAACAGAAAGAGGGGGGGAAAGAGCCTGATGGTTGTCCGAACCTAACCAATAAGAACATCTGAAGTATCCTGAAGTCTCTTTTGCCTCTGTGTTATGATGTGTTGGTCTTGACTGGGGTATCTGCTTATGACTAACCTAAGCTACATATATTAATGCATTAGTAGAACCAAGTTAGAAGTAGTTAGACATAAGATATCCATAAAGGGGAACAGCTTCTACTAGACAACCATAACCACCTCCCCATAGTGGATCTAACGCACCTAACACTCCTAACAGCTAGCTCCTCTACATCATATTACCCATTCCACCAGCTCCTAACCCAGAACTACTCATATCTCCCTTTACTTCCTTTTTATAAACATCTGTTACCATGCACTCTGTAGTGACCATTAAACCAGCTATAGAAGCAGCAAACTGTAAAGCTGATCTAACTACCTTTGTTGGGTCTAATATACCAAGAACCATCATGTTTCCATATTGAGACTTAGCTGCATCATAGCCAGTATTACCTTCACTAGCTTTTACGTTATTAACAATAACTGATGGCTCTTCACCTGCATTAGATACTATTTGTCGTAAAGGAGCCTCCATAGCCTTTCGAACCACTCTTATGCCTACATCTTGTTCTTCATTAGAACCTTTTAGAACACTAATATTATTAGCTACACGTATTAAAGCCACTCCACCTCCAGGTACAACTCCTTCTTCAACAGCGGCTCTCGTTGCATTAAGGGCGTCCTCTACTCTTGCTTTTTTCTCTTTCATTTCTACTTCAGTTGCAGCCCCTACTTTTATTACTGCAACTCCACCTGATAACTTAGCTATCCTTTCTTGAAGCTTTTCTTTATCATAGTCTGAAGTAGCCTCTTCGCGTTGTTTATTTATCTGGGAAACACGACTACTAATTACAGCTTTATCTCCTATTCCATCAATTATAGTAGTGGCTTCTTTAGTAACTATTACCTTTTTAGCCTGGCCCATATCTTCTAACGAAACCTTTTCTAACTCTAACCCTATCTCTTCAGAAGCAACTGCACCTGCAGTTAATATAGCTATATCTTGTAACATAGCCTTACGTCTATCCCCAAACCCAGGAGCTTTTACAGCAACTACTTTAACAATTCCTCTCATTGAATTAACTACCAATGTCGCTAATGCTTCTCCTTCAACATCTTCAGCTATTATTAACAACTGCCTATTTGATTTAGCAACAGCTTCTAATATAGGTAACAGCTCTCTAATATTAGATACCTTTTTATCAGCTACCAATATATATGGATTATCTAACTCTACAGATCCTGTCTCAGGTTTATTAATAAAATAAGACGATAGATAGCCTCTATCAAACTGCATACCTTCCACTACTTCTAACTCATCTTGTATTCCAGAACCTTCTTCGACAGTTATTACACCTTCTTTACCAACCTTAGCCATTGCTTCCGCAATTAACTTACCTACAGCTTCATCTGCATTAGCTGATATAGTTCCTACTTGAGTAATAGAGTTAGAATCTGTGCAAGGCACTGACATCTTTTTTAACTCTTCTACCGCCTGTCTAACAGCTTTATCTATTCCTCTTTTTAAGTCCATAGGGTTCATACCTGCGGCAACAGCCTTTAGACCTTCGTTAACTATAGACTGAGCTAAAACAGTAGCTGTCGTAGTTCCATCACCAGCAGAGTCATTAGCTTTTGAAGCAACTTCTTTTACCATTTGAGCACCCATATTTTCAAACCTATCTTCTAACTCAATCTCTTTAGCTACAGAAACCCCATCTTTAGTTATGCTAGGTGCTCCAAACGACTTATCTAAAACTACGTTACGTCCTTTAGGTCCTAAGGTAACTTTTACAGCATCTGCCAGTATATTAACCCCTCGAAGCATTTTAACACGAGCTTCATTACCAAACATTACCTCTTTTGCAGTCATAGCTTTTTCCTTTATAGATTAACCTATAATAATATTAGTCTTCTTCAACAACAGCCAATATATCGGTTTCAGATATAATCAATACTTCTTCATTATCTAGCTTTTCTGTTTTTACACTATAGCCTTCATTAAATATAACAACATCTCCTACTTTGATATCTAAAGGCCTTATCTCTCCAGATTCTAATGTTCTACCTTTACCTACTGCAACCACTTGTCCTCTAGAAGACTTACCAACCGCAGAACTTGTTAATACTATCCCTCCTGCAGACTTAGGTTCAACTGCTTTCCTTTTAATTATAACACGGTCATGCAATGGTTGTATCTTCATTATAGCCTCCCATAATGTTATGAACTCAATATAAAGACTGTTAAAAGATGCACTCGAGAGGACTCGAACCCCCCACCACCCGATCCGTAGTCGAGTACTCTGTCCAACTGAGCTACGAATGCATCCGATGAGAGAGGGATTCGAACCCTCGATGCTTTCACATATATCCTTAGCAGAGATACGTCTTAAACCTCTCGACCATCTCATCTTCTATAGCAACCTCTACCTTAGCTTAGTTAATATTATATTACTGACTGATTGTATCTCTTTTTTAAAGACTATAAACTCCCCAACTCCCTGAACTATCTTTAAAGAGCCTCCTCCTTTGGAACTTAGGCTAGGTCTAAGATAATCTAATATGTCTTTAGCTTTTATATAGCATAGTAAGTCATCTGTTATTCCTATTATAAACCTAACACTATTACCTTGCTTAGCATTCAATATAATAACCTTAGCTCTTAGTTTATCTATTAGGCATTTAGTAATTAAATATATATAGCTAGTATAAAAGCTACCAATAGTTTTAACTACTATATTATCTTTATAGTCTTTAAGTTCTTTTATTAGGCTTTCAATATAAAAAGATATGTGAGTATTCCTAATATATATTACTTCTCTTTCTAGTCTATTATGCTCAGCTTTTATATGAACTAACTGAGCACATAGCATAGCTTCATTACTATTTGCAACTTCTTTTAACTTCTTTAGCATAGCTTTATTATTAACTACAAACCATATAGAAGAGACTCCTGTTACTGCTTCTATGCGTATAGAGGCTTTTGATAAGTTATATTGAGCAGTTATGTATATAATACCTATAGACCCTGATCGTTTTGTATGCATCCCTTTACATAGCTCTATAGAAAGACCATATATATTAACTACCCTAACAATAGACACATAGCTATGCATAGATATAATATTAGATCTTATGTATTCTGAACCATCAATAAAAGAACTAAGCTTAGATACAGTTAACATATTAGTTACTAGCTGTTCATTTACTTCTTCTTCTATTAAGATAGCTTCTTCATTGTTTAATAGGAAAGGTTTTCCTGCTTCCTTTCCGCATATATAGTCAAGCCGTATATAGTTAGATTCTATATATGTGTCCTTTTGAATAAGGTTCTTTTTTATATAACTACATAATACTTTAGTTAATATATGAACTGCTGAATGATTAGCTTTAATAGCTTTACGATATACAGCATCCACATTCATTAATACTGTTTCTTTTAGGCTAAAGAATCCATATATTACTTTTCCAATATGGAGGATAGTTTTATTATATAGCTTAGTATTAGTTACTTTAAATAGTCCTTTTATTGTTTTTAGTTCTCCAATATCTCCTGCCTGTCCACTTGTCTCAGGATAATAAGCTGTTTTAGTTAATATTAAAGAACCATATTGTCCTTCATATATAGAACCTACTTTAGCTTTTCTAATAAAGATATCTTTTATAAGTCCTATATATTCTAGCTTATTATAACCAACATAAATACAAGTAGCTTTTATATATGGTTCTTCACTAGGCTTTTCACTAGAACATATAAGGATATCTTTTCTATAGATGCTTTTATGTAGAGCTATATATCTTATAAGTCTAGCTTTATCTATATTAATAGCTTTTTCAATACATATCTCAAATATAAACTCAACTGGTAACCCATAGGTATCGTATATATAAAAGGCTGCTTTTCCATCTAGAACACCTTTAACATCTTTTCTGTTTATATTATTTAAAAGCACTTCTAAACCTTTTATTATAGCTTTATAATACCTAACCTCTTCATATAAGATAATAGTCTCAATATGTTTTATGGATATATGTCTATCTTCAAAGTAGTCAATAAATATGTCCTTTAACACATAGACTAACATATATATGCAAGCCTTTTCAATGCCTAATAAGTTTAAGTACCTAATCATTCGTCTAATAACTCGCCGTAATACATAGCCTCTTCCTTCATTAGATGGGTAAATACCGGCTTTAATTATATAAAAGCATGTTCTTATGTGGTCTGCTATTACGCACATATAGTCATTCAAATAGCTTATATTAAGTTCTCTTTTTATTATAGCTATAGTATTGCTAAAGATATCTGTTTTAAATGTAGATACAGCCTTTTGTAATACAGCTGCTATTCGTTCCAATCCCATTCCAGTATCGACAGATGGTTTATCTAATGGAATCATTAAGTTATTATGTTGTCGGTTATATTGCATAAATACTAGGTTCCAAACCTCTACATATCTAGACCCACAGCCTTTCTCAACCATATGTTCACCATAATCATAAAAGACCTCAGAGCATGGACCACATGGACCAATGTCCCCCATATACCAAAAGTTATCAGACGAATAAGGTTCTTTCTTATTCGTATCTGCGATAATAAATACCTTTTCCTTAGGCATTCCTATATCTTTTGTCCATATATCATATGCTTCTCTATCTAAATAATAAACAGTAACTAATAGCTTATCTTTATGTATATTGAACCATCTTTCACTAGTTAATAGTTTCCAAGCTAGTCTTATGGTTTCATATTTAAAATAGAATCCAAAGCTAAAGTTACCTAGCATCTCAAAAAGAGTATGATGTCTATTGGTAAAACCAACAGCATTTAAGTCATTATGTTTTCCACCTAGTCTTAAACAATATTGAGATGTGGCTACCTTACTATAGATAGCTCGTTCTATGTCTAAATAGATATCTTTAAACTGGTTCATTCCAGCGTTAGTAAAAAGTAATGAAGAGCCGTTGTTTGGTATAATGGGACTGCTTTCCAGAACTATGTGTGTTTCTTTTTTAAAGAAGTTAAGGAACATGTTTTTAATGGCTTTGATGCTTTTATCCATATTGCCTCTTAAATAATAGTGTTTAGGTATATAAGATCTATTAACAACTTATGGAATGACATTACTAATATTAGGGAAAAAGCCTTTCTCAATACTTTTACTATATATGTGTACAAGCCTATCTAGGGTTTTGGATTCCTTAATAAAGATCTTAACAAAGAAGGGAAGCTTATCTATATTATCTAATATGCCAATAATATCATTTACTACTAAGATTTGTCCATCAGCTGTAGGTCCAGCTCCAATACCTACAATTGGTATAGCTAACAGTTGTAACAGCTTTTGAACTAAATATGAAACTACACACTCTATTATTAAACCATGTACTCCATACCTTTCTAACCATATAGAACTATCTATTAGTAACTCTGAACTATAGCTATCTCTTCCTTGTATTACATAGCTACTAATTATATTAACATATTGCGGAGTTAGTCCAATATGACCGCATACTGGAATTGCTTTCAACACTAGTCGTTTTATAATACTTTTAAAACAGTTCTCCCTTTCTTCTATCTTAACTATATTTGCACCATACTTTAAAAGTAATGTAGAGCTTTTTAAAGCACTATCAAACCTATTAACGCATATATAAGGCAAGTCAGCTATTATTAAACAAGTGGAACCTGTGGCTCTTATACATTTTAGATGATATATAATATCTCTCAGGTTTGTTGAAATGGTATGCTTATTTCCTTTAACTACCATATTTAATGAGTCACCTACTAATATCGCTTTAACAGGATTCCTTTTAAATAGACTAACAAATGAATAGTCATAAGCAGTTATAGCTGAGAACTTATAATGCTTTTCTTTATAGTATTTAAACTTCAATATAGTTATCTTTTTCATTAGAAGCTAACCATATGTTGGAACCTCTTAAACAATATTAAGTTAGAAAGCTATTGTTAATAAAAGCCTATATGGAACATGAGACTACTATATATTATGTGGAGACAAGTAATAAGAGCTGGGTGTTATGTATATCCATATAGTTAATCAGCTAAAGGATATAGAAAAGCACCATAAAGAAATAGAACTACTACTAAATAAACCAATCCCAGAAGCTATAGTTAATATGTTTATATTTAGAACCCTATCTAAATGCTATACTGACCTTTCTAATATAGTTAACCTATTTAAGAGCTGGGTAAAAGATAATAAAGAAGCCATATGGTTAGAAAAGCTGTTAGTAGATAATGATATATGGTATTTAGCTAAAGAAGAACTTAACTTACTAAAAGCTAATATAAACGGAAAAGAACAAAAGCTTTTAAATAGTAAAGCAGTTCCTAAAGGTGAGAATGATAAGTATGGGTGTCTTATAGAAATAAAGACGGGTACTGGAGGTAATGAGTCTACTTTATTTGTTAATGTTCTTTATAGGATGTATTATAAATACGCATATAGTAAAAGATGGTCTGTTAACTTACTAAGTAAAGAATCTAATAGCTATGGCGGATGTACAGAAGTTATATTTAAAGTTACAAATAGTGGTACATACGGTTTATTAAGGTTTGAGTCAGGAGGTCACAGAGTTCAAAGAATACCAAATACAGAGACACAAGGGAGAATACATACTTCTACTTGTATAGTAGTTGTTTTAGTAGATTCCGATAATAGCTCAATATCTAACCTAACTGCAGCTGACCTAAGAATAGACACATTTCGTTCTTCAGGGGCTGGAGGACAGCATGTTAATAAAACAGAGTCAGCTGTTAGGATAACACACTTACCAACT
>NZ_MKGN01000008.1 GCF_002682985.1 Candidatus Tremblayella phenacoccinincola | reverse complement strand
AAGTGTTCAAACATTATGTTTAGCTTTTCTTTAAACCTGCCGTCCCATAAAGACATCTAGTCCTTTTCCTTTTTAGGGTTAGTTGTTAGAGAAGGGGGGTAGAATAGGTTTAGAAGGGTATGTTCTTATTAATTGAATGTAGTTAGGCCTCTATATAGGTTTATTATATATCCTATTATAAGTATAGATGGTGTTGTATTATTATATGTTAAGCTTTCTATGCTTTTTATATTACTTATTATTAGCTTTTGGTCTTTATTAGAACTTGAAGACACTATTGCAATTGGGATCTTATTTGAGAACCTACTTTTTAATAGCTTTTCTTTTAGCTTAGTTATATTACTTGCATACATATACATTATTATTGTTTGCTTCTTATTTAGGTCTAGACTCCAGTTAGGTTTGCTTTTATAGGATATAGACCCTGTTGTAAAAGAAACACTATTAGAGTAGTTTCTATGTGTTAATGGTATTCCTACTGTAGTTCCTATTGCTGTTGTTATCCCAGGTACTATATGTGATGGAACCAACTATAGCTTTAAATATGCTGGAGTCGTATTCGATAAGATCTGAAAGCTGTTTCCTGTTAAGAACAATTCCGTTGAGTCTTAGCTGTTTCATTAACGTACTATAGTTTAATCCATATTTACGGCTTGCTATATTGATATGTATAACCCACAAAGACCTATAAGTTCTTTTCTTCCTTTTGCGTCCAATATAGGAATACTGTTGAGACTTCATTACTGCTTGTTTAGCAATACGATATACGTTCTTTCTCCTACCCCTAAACCCTTTAGCTAACCTAACAAGCTTCTTGTGTCTGAAGCGAGAAGTTACTCCTCTTTTTACTCTGGTCAAGACAGTCTCCCATTATTGACACAGCAAGCGCCTAACCCTTTCGGAATCTGAGCTATGAACATAGGAACCCTGATGTAATCTCCTTTTGTTCTTAGAGCACTTCTTGGTTAACAAATGACTTCTAAAAGCTTTACGTTTCTTTATACATCCGGTTCTATTACACTTGAAACGCTTGACTGCGCTTCTGTTAGGTTTGGGTTTCGTTTTATGCATTCCACTTTATGTTGTTTAGGCTTTCTTTGGTTTAATGTTGTTAGGAGCATTGAAATGGTTTTGTCTTCTTTTCTTTTAGAGTGTTCAACTGAGCAGAGGCCTGAAAGATCGGTTTGGATATCTTTGAGAATCTCAAAGCCCATATATTTAAAACATAGCTCTCGTCCTTTGAATTTAACAATGACCTTAACTTTGTTTCCTTTCTCTAAAAAGCTAACTAACTGACGCATCTTAATTCTGTAATCTTTCTTACCAATGTTAGGAGTAAACTTAACTTCTTTTGTTTGCATGGTCTTTTGTTTAGCTTTATCTTTTTGTTTCTTTTTTGAAGATCTGTATTTGTACTTGCCGTGATCCATTAGGCAGCAAGCTGGGGGAAAGCTGTTAGGTGATGTTTCAATAAGATCTGTATCTAACCTTTTGGATATGTTTAAGGCTTCTTCTAAGTTCATAGTTCCTAATAGTTCTTTGTTTAAGCCGGTTACTCTTACTTTGGACGTTGAGGGGTCACCATTAATCCGTTTAGTTGAGGTTATGTTTATGGTTATACTTATGGTTATGCTGCCTCCTCTATTTAAAAGTTAGTTAGAGAGATGGAGTTCTTAGCTAGGCTTTGGGAGTTCTTAGTTACCAACTGAGTTAACAACCTTTTCTTATGTGTTGTTAGTACATATAGGCTTTTGGATGCACAAGGTGACTGTTACTATTTCGGTACCCTTCACTAAAATGGAAATGTAGTATAAAGTCCATGATAATTACGCACACTATTGCCTCGGCTACCGGGACTGCTCTTATTCCAATACACGGGTCATGTCTTCCTTTAGTTCTTAAAAAGACTGGTTTATTGTTGTCACTTACAGAGCGTTTGAACAAGGATATACTAGACGTTGGTTTTATAGATATAAAAGAGACTATATCACTGCCTGTGGATAGACCACCTAATATGCCGCCTGAATGGTTACTTAAAAAGCCATCTGGAGTTAAAGCATCGTTTAGTTCTAGACCAGTTTTTGAAGAGCTCAGGTATCCTGAACCTATATCTACGTTCTTAACGGCATTAAGACTCATTAAACCACATGCTATGCTAGCATCTAACTTATTGAAAAGCGGTTCCCCTATGCCAGTTGGTAGATTGGTCATTATTAATGCTAGTCGGGATCCTGCTGAGTTTCCAGTCTTGATCAGAGAGAGTAGCTGTTTGGACAAAGTAGTTATGTAGCTAATGTTAGGACTAAAAAAGCAGTTGTTATTAACGTATGTCCAATGGATAAAAGGAATAGCTATGTCTTTCAACACACTGAGATAGCCTTTAACCTGAGAACCATGATTAAGCCTTATCCATTTCTTAGAGACAGAACCACCGGCAACAACTGCAGCTGTTACTCTAGCCGACGCTCTTCCACCGCCTCTATAGTCTCTATGTTTATATTTCTGAGCATACGTATAGTCCGCGTGTCCTGGCCTGAATGCTTCTTTAAGGTTGAAGTAATCATTGCTTCTACAATCAGTGTTTTCGATTACCAGTGTTATCGGACTGCCTGTTGTTTTGTTGTTAAAAACTCCAGATAGAATCTTAACATTGTCCTTTTCTGATCTTTGTGAAACGTACGCTGACTTACCTGGTTTCCTACGATCCAGCTCTTGTTGTACCTCATTATTGTACAAAGGCAAGTTAGAAGGGCATCCATCAACTAAACAGCCTACAATACAGCCATGAGATTCTCCAAATATGGTTATGGATACCAGCTTACCAATTGAATTATGCATATCCTCTTTGTGCTTTTATATAGGAACCCACTATGAACTACATTTCAGTTAAAATGCATATGAACCACAAACCCCACATGAACCTTCTTGATGGACGACTTACGACACAATGATATAGCCCTAGCAACAACAATAAAGAGGTTAATTAAATGTATAAACGTAGTGTATTTTGTGTTAAGGTTGGTTCTATGTTGGATGGGTTTGATATGCCCCCTTTTACTAATAAGCTTGGGGTTAAGATATATAAGAATGTGTCTAAGAAAGCATGGAACGACTGGCTAAGAAAACAAACGACTCTTATTAACGAATACAGACTGAACCTATCAAACCCAAACGTTAGATGGTTTCTCTACGGTCAACTAAGTGACTACCTTTTTAAAAACACTGTATACTTAGGAACATTCAGTAGAATAGCAACTTCTTAGACCTGATGTTACCTTATTGAACACCTGTAGTTCCATATATTCTTTCAACATACATAGCGTTGAGGACACTGGTTCAAACCCAGTCAGGTGCTATCTGTTTATGGTTATGTTAGAAGTTAATGAAGAACTTACCTAACATCTCTTTTGAGTTCTCTCCTCCGAAAACGTACTATGGGTTCTTAAAGATGTTGCAAACACAGAAGGAGTTGGCTTGTGTTTTACCAAGGTTTGTTTCTATAACATATAGTCGTAGCAGCTTTAAAAGAAACCAATTGGACCTGATAGTAAGTATGAAACGGTTCTTTAACTCGGTTGTCCCACATATACTATGTACTTCACCAAAACAAGAACTAATGAAAGAGCTAAGCTTTTATAAAGCTGTTGGTATTCGACATGTTGTTGTTTTAAAGGGTGATACCCCAGGATTGAAAGAAGACTCTTTCTCAACAGATGCTAGTGACTTAGTTAGGCTGATACGAAGTGTACATGGAGAGCTCTTCTATATTGATGTAGCCGCATATCCAGAAGGACACCCTGGCAACCCGTCTATACTAAAAGATATTAAAAGCTTTGTAAGAAAGGTTGAGGCTGGCGCAGATTCAGCAATTACCCAATATACCTATAGCGCAGACTCATATTACAAACTGTTGGAGGATGCCTATAAGTTAGGTGTTAAGATTCCGATTACTCCAGGTATAATGCCAATAGTTAGCTACGATAAGCTAGTATACTTTTCGGATCTATGTGGAGCAGATATTCCATATTGGATAGTCAAAAGGTTAAAAACACTGAAGGACAGAAGCTGTTCAGTTCTTGAGTTTGGAGTTGATGTTATTCTAAAGCTATGTGAGAACTTAATAAGTCTTGGGGTTTCAGATCTTCATATATATACTTTAAACGAATGTGCAGTTGTGAAAACAATATGCAAACACCTAGGCTACATCCAATAAAGCTGTCTTACTTCTTAAACACCATTGGTTTACCAACATTCAGTCGTAAGCAATATAGCTTCGATCGTTTAGCATTACCGAACTTCTTTACTGTGATCTTTGATATTAAAGGCGAATGTAACTGGAATGTGCGCTCTATTCCAAACCCAGAGGAAGCTTTTCGCACGATGAAAGAAGAGTTGTTACTACGGTTTCTTTTCGCAATAACTATGCCCTCGAAGGATTGGTTTTTCTTTTTGTCTGATTGGTTAAGGGTTTCTATTATGATAAGATCTCCAACACTAATCTTAAAAGCATCGCAACAGGGAGTAGGAGACAGTTCTCTTTCCACTTCCTCTAAAGTGAGACGGTTAATCATTGTTGTTTCCAAGTTGAGAACCATGTTTAACACGCAGCCTTTTAATTACTTTCAAAACTGCACATGAAGCTAAAGCACCACTAGAGACCCAGAACCCTAGCCTTTCTGTATCAACCATAATAGCTTTGTTTATAGGTTCATAAAAGCCTATCTTTTCAATGAACTTCCCATCTCGTTTACTTCTAGAATCTGCAACTACAATATTGTAAAACGGGATGTTCCTTGCTCCTCTCCTAGTAAACCGAATAGTTAACATTCGAACCTCCTTTAGTTATGATGGGCTTTTGGTCTCTTAGTATGTAGAGCTCGTAGTATAGCATTATCAAGAGCTTTTTTAAGTTGTGGTTTGTTAGTGGAGAACATGCTTACAAAATGTAACGTCCTGTTTATGGTTAAAGTTGTATATACGTTCTGTTTTATATGGACTGGTCTTTTGAAGTGATAGATATTACCAGCCATCGAATTAGCTAAGTTATCATTCTTGAATACATAGCCAGCTTTACATTCAACAAACCTAAAGAACCTGTCATTAAATATGTTGCTTGAGATTAATGAGACCTTACTGTAATTATTATCGATGTTTACAACAGTGGTCTCTAATACGTCGCCATTACTAAAATAGTTAGAAAGCTTCTTTCTTACGAACCTGGGTAAATAGATCAGGCCACTAACTGACATTGGTAAGTCTACATATATCCCAAGATCCACGAAGGACCTAATAATGATGCCTAGTCTGTCGTTCTTTCTGAAGAGCTTTGAGAATATTAACCAGGGGTTATAGATACATTGTTTCATTCCTAAGCTGATGCGGCGTCTGGTTTTGGAGATGTCTATGATTGAAACGTTAACAGGCTGTCCTATTTTTAGTAACTTGTTTGGTAAGGTATTTTTATTCTTCCAGTACATTTCAGATATGTGAACTAAGCCTTCAATACCGGGTTCTATCTCTACAAATGCTCCATAGTCCGCAATATTTGTGATCTTACCTCTTACCTTATGTCCAGGTGGATAACGTTCTATAACTCCATCCCAAGGGTCACTATGTAGTTGCTTTAAACCAAGAGATACTCGCTTTTTGATTCTATCGAACTTAAGCACTTTTACTGTAACAAAGTCTCCTAAGGACAGGACGTTGCTAGGGTGTTTGATACGTCGCCAAGAGATATCAGTTATATGCAACAGCCCATCTAAGCCTCCTAAATCTATGAATGCTCCGTAGTCTGTAATATTCTTAACGGTGCCTCTTACCACTACGTCCTCTTTCAGAGAGGAGAACAGCTTCTTACGTTTTTCAAGCTGATGAGATTCCAGAACAGACCTTCTAGACAGAACGATGTTGTTACGTTTCTTATCTAGCTTGATAACGTGAAACTTAAACCTCTTGCCTTCATACTTCTCAGCATCTTTTACTGGTTTTAAGTCAACTAGAGAGCCAGGTAGAAAAGCAGCCAACCCATTAACTACCACAGTCATTCCTCCCTTCACTCTGTTAACAATGACCCCCACAACATATTCTTTATGGCTTAGGGACTTCTCTAAAGCTACCCAGGCTGTCAGCTTCTTTGACTTGATTCTAGATAGTGATATGTTACCGCCATTTGATTCAAGACTTTCAATGTACACTGGAACAAGAACACCAACTTTAACCTCTAATTCGTTGACATAGTTAAGGAACTCCTCAATTGGAATGCATGTGTCAGACTTAAGACCAGTCCTAATAGTTACAAACCTGTTATTGATGGCTATGACTGTTGCAGATATTATAGACCCGGAACTGACATCATAATACTTGAAATATTCTTGAAGCAAGACTAGATACTCATTCATAGCGGGAGGCTTTATAGGTTAACTATGTTTAATAATACTTTAATGAACTAACAGCTGACATCTGATATCTAGTTTGGTGCTCCTGTATCCACTAACCAGCTAAGCTATTGAATACATAATAAAAGCTAGGAAAGGTTTTGTTTATGCATTGATGGTTCATTATTCTAACGTTAACTCCTTGCGAACTAATAACAGCGAAACACATCGCTATTCGATGGTCACCATAAGTATTTATGTTGATGGTGCTGTCTTTGTTTAGATGACTGGTTGGTAAAGAGTACGCAGAGATGAAGTCAATTCCACATTCGACTACTACCCCAAGCTTTCTTAGTTCCATAGTCATTGCCAACAGCCTATCAGTTTCCTTAAGTCTCCAGCTTCTTATGCCGCTTAGGCTAATACTACAGGCAGTTATTAAGGTTACGATAAGAAGAACCATAGAAACGTCAGGTATTGAATGACAGGCTATTCTCAATGGGAGTAGCTTTCTTGCTTGTTTATATATACTGACGTCACTTCTTGAAACCAGAATACTACATCCCATCCTCTTTAATATACACACTAAGAAGAAGTCACCTTGAACATTATACAGACAAATGCTAAGAAGTTTCAAGTTACTTCGGTTTACCAGACCCAATATGAGGTAGTATGAAGCTGATGATATATCCATTTCTATACAGAATGAAGGACCTGTGTATCGGTTAGCTATAATGCATGTTGAGAAAAGCTTCCACCCATATCTATGTACTATCATACCAAGCCTTTCCAATAAAAGCAACGTCATAGTTACGTACGGTTTAGAAGTAACAATACTATGAATTAACAAGGTAATTCCTTTACCGAGCTTTCTCTTGTACATAGGCAGAACCATTAAGAGAGCTGTTATATACTGACTCGATGTACTACCATCAAGCAATACTCTGATAGAGTCTTTCACCGTTGCTAAAGGACGTATAAACAATGGTAAGCAGGAAGGCCTGAACAAGTGTTTAATGTTGGTTCCTATAGTTCTTAAGCTAAACAGCATATCTTGTAACGGTCTTTCATGTATCCTCTGCAGTCCGTATAGAAAGTAGTTACCTTGGTAACATGAAAGCATAGCACTTAAACTTCTTGCTGATGTTCCTGAGTTACCTAGAAATAGCTCACTATGTTTGCTTGTTAGTAGCGTTAGCTTATGGATAGACCATTCTGGTTGACTACGCTGAACCCTTGCTCCAAAAGCATATGTAGCATTTATCATTATGTTGGTATCTTCAGAGTTTAGAAGGTCCTTGAGTTGGGTTTTTGTGGGTGTTAAAGAAGATAGGAGCAGTATTCTATTAGATATGCTTTTAGAACCAGGAGCTTGTCTTGTTGCACCATAAATTCTACTTGAAGGCTTTGTGAGGATAGATTTCAAATATAGTTATTGTTGGTGTAAAAGCCTACCTTTTTGCTAATAGATATCATTCTTAAAGCTTTGGAAGACAGCTTATCATTTCGTTTACATAATAAAAGTAACAGTCTTTTGTAATATACTACCCCACTTTCCAACAGATCGATGTTTTGTTTTATAACAGCTAACAGAAGTAACAGCATATCTCTACATATTTTGGTTCTATGTGTTAAAAGAATGTATCGTACTTTCTTACATATATACAAGCGACTACCTTTACGTTGTAATTCCAGAAAAGAGGTTTTGTTATTCCAGCGATCTTGTATTGGGTCTAAGCTTTCAATGCTATACTTAGTGATAATGCTTCTACCAGAAATGGACAACATGCTATTACATATACAGCTTACCTTTGCAGCCTTTGAGGTATTCATTATTGTATACATAGTATGGCTGTTTCTACTGTTCCATTGTTTTGTTTGATTGTACGCATGGGTTTGAGTAACAGACAATATATACCTATTGGAAGGACTTAACACTAAATGTTGGCTTATACAATGACTTATGTAGTTCTGGATATGTACGTTATGGTTGTTCATAGTGGCTAGAGCAGTATGCAACAATCCACTACAGTTGTTTCTGAATGGTAATCTGGTGTTCAGGCTACTATATATAATAAATGGTGTCTCATCTATCAGAGAGAATGGAAAGCTCACCGTTGTCATATCGAAACAACTATCCATTACAGAGTGTGTGTGGCTTCCTGGAGAACCATAAAAAGAAGTAACAGAGTGTCCTTCGCTTCTTTTACTTATACTGATAATTCTTTTCCAGACTTCCCTAAGATCTTTAACCTTTAGTATATTGACTGCCATACAGCTACTAATCAGATTACTTATTACTTGCCTTTCCCTTGAAGAGTTCGTTATCGGAGAGCTCAATGTTATCTTAACTCTACCAACTTTTGTAGCTACCTTAATGCGGGTTTCCAATAGTTTAACTAGTACCTTGTCCACCAGATCTATGCGATAGCGAAAGTAACGTAAGTGAGAATTGGTGTTGCAGGGATGCATTCTTTATTCGATGGTATTTAATAGGGTTCTCACTTCCTTTTCAACTTCGGTTCGAACATTCCTTAATACTTCCGAAACATATTTTCTCAACAGCTCTTCCATTATATCATGACCAACTTGAGAACGTACGTTTAGATATTTCTTACCTACGTTGCTTTTGTAAAATGTAGTTAGGTCTTTTATTTCTTCAATGGTGTAATATCTGGAGAAAGCTGAACATTGTGCACTAACTGCATTGTTCCAGAAGTCTGGGGTTTTTAAAGTTTCTATTGAGTTGTTGCATATATCTTTCTCACAATACTTTTGTAGTGTTTGCATGAGCCTGTCTCTTTGAGTGAAGCTTACTTGTTTTTCAGATAAGATGTCAGACTCAATTATTGGGATTAACTGTTTGATTTGGGTAATGATGTTGTGCATTATTGAATAGATAGCTTTCGGTATGTCCAAACTATCCATCAGTTCTCGGATAGCAGCACGTTTGTCAGTGGTTATTAGCTGTTCTGTTTCACTGGAATCGATGGATGAACCTACAACAGAGTTTAACCAGTCATTCTCATTACTATGTTCTTTTGGAGCAACGCTTGTTAACTGGTTGGTCCTAGCTTCTGTATTGGATGTGGCTGTGGGTGTGGTTGGAAAAGCTTTGGAGTATTCGTAGTTAAGATGAACCATATCAAGTCCCTCGTTGTCAATAATACACGCTTCTGACGAATTCAATGTAAAAGCATGGATAACTAAAACTATTATTGAAGTAACAAGAACCAACACTTTACCTTTTATCTTACTTAACCACTTTAGTATATTGTTCATATCTTCTGCTGTGGTTGTTTGTTCCATTGGGTTAACGGTTGTTGAAGTTGATGGATTGGTTGGTTCAGTTTAGGTCTCATCATGTGCTAGCCTATAGAGTTAAGATGTTTATAGGAACTGCTAGTAAAGAATATCTGGGGGTGTCAAAGGATTCGACAAAAGCTAAAGAGAGGTTAGTGCATGTGTATTTGATCTATCTTCGAGGTCAAAGGTGTTCCTTAAGTAAACGAAGAAGAAACAACCGCAAACAAGAAGAGGTTTAAGTTAGTATCTAATGACAGCTGTTACACATTAGAACAAAGAAACAGGGTCTAAAGCTTCTTCTGAAATATATGTGTAGTGCTTTGGAATATATAGCGTAAGATTAAACATGTAGAGCTAATCGAGGTATGCTTTTGGACGTGGGTTCGAGTCCCACCATCTCCACTTCCTGATATGTGGTTCTAGAGGCCTTTCCAAACAGATGTCCACAGAGAACTACCAACAAAGCTGCAGTGTACTTGTTTATCTTTATCATAGTAATATAGCTACTAGGAGGGAGGAGGGAGGAGGGTTGATAGTCTAGGAGAACAGCCTTAAAGTATGTATGATGAGGCTATCGTATATGTATGAGGCTAACGAAGCTAACGAAACAATGAACAGACTGACAGCAGAACATACTACTGCTTTCCACCCCAACCTTCTCCGGGATACCTTTCCTACTGAGAGTTCCCACACATACTCCCTCACAAACATCCTCTTCTGTTTACTACTGACCCTAACTCCACTA
>NZ_MKGN01000007.1 GCF_002682985.1 Candidatus Tremblayella phenacoccinincola | reverse complement strand
TAGTGGAGTTAGGGTCAGTAGTAAACAGAAGAGGATGTTTGTGAGGGAGTATGTGTGGGAACTCTCAGTAGGAAAGGTATCCCGGAGAAGGTTGGGGTGGAAAGCAGTAGTATGTTCTGCTGTCAGTCTGTTCATTGTTTCGTTAGCTTCGTTAGCCTCATACATATACGATAGCCTCATCATACATACTTTAAGGCTGTTCTCCTAGACTATCAACCCTATGTTCTAGCTCCTAGTACTTCCATGGATACAAAGAAGCCAGCATGCTAAAAGAATATACAACGAGAATCCTTGGGTTAGGTTCTTACTTTAAATACCTGAAAGGCATAGCATTCAAACTTAAAACGAATGTGCTTAAGCTTCACTTGAAATCAAACGTATCTTTTAACAAAGCTCTCCCATATGCTTTTGGGTTGTTTAAAGAGACTTGTTGTAGGTTAATAGGGTTTAAACTACATGATACTCAGTTACTAGGAGGACTTGCATTATGTAGTGGCAAAGCAGTGGAAATGAAGACAGGAGAAGGTAAAACATTAGCAGTTGCAGTTGCTTCTTTTGCCTGCTCACTGTTCAACTCAGGAGTGCTCATTGTAGTTCCAAGTGACCATCTTACAAAAAGGGACAGTGTCCTAACACAGATCGTATTTGAGTACTTAGGAACCTCAGTAGGTAAAGCTGTTGCAAACCTGGCTAACAGTTCAAAAAGAACAACATACAATTCAGATATTACTTACGTCTCTTTCAGTGAACATATATTTGACTATATACAAGACCACATGGTATATAAGAATCAAGAATATGTTCAAAGGAGAAAGCAAGCCTGCTCGATAGTGATAGTTGATGAGGTTGACTCTATTTTAATAGATGAAGCTGGAACACCTTTCATTGCCTCCACTTCTAACTATAGAACAAGCCTTTATACATATGTGAACAAGCTTATTAAGTTATATGTATTTGAAACCAATAAAGCTTTTCCTAGCCGAAACCTATATTACTCCAACCAACCTAAACAACTGCATTTAACTGAGCTAGGCTTTATTAAGACTGAAAGCTTATTAGTAAACGCTAATCTCATTAGAACCGGGAAACAGCTATATACGTCCAAAAGCTACCTTCTAATAACTATGATGTGCGTAATGCTAAAGACTTACAAAACAGTTAGTAAAGATAGAGACTATATTATCCGCAACGGAGAAGCAATAATTATTGCTAACTTAACAGGTAGACTTCTACCTAACAAACGTTGGTCCAATGGAATACATCTGGCTGTCGAAGCAAAAGAAGGAATCAAAGCAAGGAAAGACAGCCAGGCTATATCTCAGGTAGTGCTCCAGCCTTACTTTAGAATGTATAGTAGGCTATCAGGGATAACAGGAACTGCGAACGAAACACAAGAGCTCAAAAACCTGTACAATCTGAAAACTGTCGTTATTCCAACAAACAGTCCACAAGGCAGGGTTGATGAGCCAGACAGAATATACATGTCGCCTCGCGATAGGAGTATAGCTGTTATCAGAGACATTCAGAGTTGTTATAAACGTGGTCAACCAGCCTTAGTTGGAACACAATCGGTAGAACAGTCTGAAGGGACTTCTGTTATGTTAAGCTACATTGGGTTTCCCCACGAAATACTGAATGCTAAAAGCCAGCTGTTAGAACCTATAGTTGTTGCAAACGCTGGAATACCAAATAAACTATCTATAACGACCTGTATTGCATGTAGAGGAACAGACATTTTGTTAGGGGGTTTATTATACTTTGATCACAACCAACCCAAAGACCAAATATACATCAAATCCAAAAGGTTAGGCGGTCTAAGAGTTATCGGCATTGGTAGGCATAATCTAAGAAAACCTGAAGTACAGCTAATCGGTAGGTCTGGGAGACAAGGAGATGTTGGTACTTCCTGTTTTTATGTGTCCTTAAAAGACAGACAGCTAAATAGGCTACTCGTAAATCCCGAAAGTAAGCTTGCTCAAGCTAAGTTTGCTCAAGCCATTGAAACCATTCAAAAAAGAACTCAAGCTAAAAGCTTATACCAAAAAACACAATTAGCAAACTTCAACAACATCTTGGATTTCCAAAGACTTACATTACATAAGCTGAGAAGAAAGCTAACCTCCAAAAGCCAGTCAGAAGCCTTTGCACTCAAAACCAAGAAGTGGCCAGTCAAATGCTATATATATTCCCCAAAGCAGTTCTTAAAAGTATTGAGCTTAACTCTTTTTAAAGGAACTGTATATTCGATATCTTGGTTTAGGTTCTTAGTTAATCTAAATCACTTGGCCTGTATTGAAGTCTCAGGATTACAAAAGAGAAAAGAGCTGGAGAAATGCTTATTATTAGGTTCAATAGATTCAATATGGACGAATCACCTTAGGTTTTTAAACAGCGTTCTTTGGAGCATAAACTTAAGCTTTCAACCTTTCAACAAAGCCCACAAACAATACATTCAGAACACTTTGAACCTACTTAAACGAATGGTCGCTTATTTAGTTCTCGATGTTCTATGCCTGTCAGAAGTAGGAAGCCTAGCCACCTAAACCTACTTCCTATATCCTATAGCCACCTAAACCTTCCTCCTATAACCTATAGCCTGAATTCCAATGAACGAACAAGAAGAACAACTAAAATGTATGCTACTTCAGAGCGGGACTATTTATGGACACAGGTTAGACTACGCTATAATAAAGCTAAACGGCAAGCAGTATAAGACACAGGTAAACAAAAGAGTGGTCGTAGATCGAATGGGTTTACCAGAAGGTAGGCTGTTTTATCTACATAGTGTGCTCCTCCATATACATTGTAACAAAGTTCACATTGGACAACCTACATTATCAGGAGTCCGTGTAGTTGCAATGGTTTCAAGACACTTCAAGTCCAAAAAGATATCTATCCTAAAGCACAAAAGAAGAAAGCATTACATGAAGAGCCAAGGTTACAGAAGCCTACGTACTGAAATTATTGTGACAACCATTCAGACTACCCAGAAACTAACATGGCCCAAAAGAAAGCAGGCGGTGCTACTAGGAACAATAGAGACTCGAGATCCAAGAGACTAGGAATCAAAGCTTACAGTGGGGTCTTAGTAATGCCAGGTTCCATTGTTGTACGTCAGAGAGGCACAAAGATCCACCCTGGTAAAAACGTAGGTGCTGGAAAAGACCACACCTTGTTCGCATTGTCTAAAGGAGTAGTGAGATATTACTGGAATGCTTCTAGAAAGCTGGTAGATGTTCGAATGGTGCTTCGTAATAACTAACTCATGTTAACCCATCTTTCTTATTAGCATATGTTGTTTTGGCTGTTCCAGAAGTATATAATATGCTAGAACCTATCCATAGAAAAGAATATATGAAGACATTACCACACTCTTTAGAAGCAGAACAAACAATATTAGGCTGTCTAATGGTAGATAATAATATATGGGATGAAATAGCATCTGTTATTTCAGAGCAAGACTTCATGAAAAGAACCCATAGGCTAATATATAATGAAATGAAGTTATTATTAGATTCCCATAAACCAATTGATCTTATTACGCTTTCCGACTCATTAGAACAAAAAGGTAAGTTAACTATGATTGGTGGTCCTTCTTATTTAGCTGTTCTATATAAACCCATTACAATTACAAACACTGCCAACATATTAGAATATGCCGCTATTGTTAAAGATAGAGCAATAAAACGAGAGTTGATCAAAACATCTCAAGAACTAATTAACAATAGCTATAACCCGAAAGGAAGAAGTAGCTCTGAGTTATTGGCAATAGCTGAGTCAAAACTATCTCAAATAGCTGAGTATAGAATTAATAAATCCAATGGTCCTAAACCTATTGATAATATATTAGGGAAAACAGTTATTAATATAGAAAAAGCATATAAAAGTCCTAAAAAAGGTATTACTGGCATTTCTAGTGGGTATTATGAGTTAGATATAAAAACATGTGGATTACAAAAGTCTGACTTAATTATCATTGCGGCAAGACCTTCAATGGGTAAAACAACTTTAGCTTTAAATATATGTGAAAATGCTGTTGTTAATGAAGATAAGCCAGTGTTAATATTTAGTTTAGAAATGCCTAGTGACCAAATAATGATAAGAATATTAGCTTCTTTATCAAAGATTAACCAAACATCTATAAGGACTGGTCAGTTGGATAGAAACGACTGGACAAAGCTTTCTAATACTATGAATATGCTCTTAAAAAAGAAGAACCTATATATTGACGACTCTCCTGACTTAAAACATACAGATTTAAGAACAAGAGCTAACCGTATATACCGAGAAGCGAACGGTCTTAGTTTAATTATGGTAGACTATATGCAGCTAATGAAAGTGCCGTCATTATCAGAAAATAGATCATTAGAAATTGCTGAGGTTTCACGTTCATTAAAAGCTTTAGCTAAAGAACTACAAGTACCTATACTGGCACTTTCACAGCTAAATAGAAACCTAGAACAGAGAGTAGATAAACGTCCAATTAATTCAGATCTACGCGAGTCTGGTTCGATTGAACAAGATGCTGACCTAATAATGTTTATATATCGAGACGAAGTGTATCGTGAATATGTTAATACAGGTCTTCATGGAATAGCAGAAGTTATTATTGGAAAGCAACGAAATGGACCAACTGGAACTATTAAATTAAGGTTTAATGGCCAGCTGTCTCGTTTTGATAATTATAGTTGAAGTAGGCAGGCTATTGTTAATTGTAACCTCGTTTTAATAGGAGCACAATAACCTTGAATACAAACATATGTAAAGACTATGAACTTCAAGCAGGTAAATATATAGATTCTTTTATAAGGACTATTAACAGCTATAGAACAGGAAAAGCTTCTCCTGACTTACTTAATGGAATCAAAATAATGTATAATAATAAGCTAACATCTATACGTCAGCTAGCAACTATTTCTTTAGAGTCCACAAAGTCTGTAATTATTACTGCATTTGATAACTCACTAAACCCAATAATAAATAAAAGCATTATTGCTGCTAACTTAGGATTAGTTCCTTATCTAGAAACCAACTTAATTCGTATCTTATTTCCAGACCTTTCTGAAACCTATAGATATAGTTTAGTTAAGCTGGTTCATAATGAAGCTGAGAAAGTAAGAGTTACTATACGAAATACAAGACGTATGTTTAATAATAAACTAAAAGACCTATTTAAAAAGAAACTGCTTAGTAAAGATAATATGGAAGCTTTTCAAATAAAGATACAAACTATTACTGACTGTCTTATAAAGAAAGTTAATAATATAGCTTTAAGTAAAGAAGCTGAAATGCTTAGTCTTTAGCTAGGTGTTCTATATTCGTCTGTTTAGCAGCTCTACATAGTCCAGAAGTATTAAGATTACACCGTCAGTTAAACCCGAAAGAGCAGTTAACATAGAGCTAAGGACAAAAGAATGAACATGAATGCTTTAGAGTATCTAAAAAAATACACAACAGTTGCTTTGGACAGTGGAAACTTTCTAGAAGTAGCAAAGCTCCATCCGAACGATGTTACTACGAACCCTTCGTTGATTCTAAAAGCAACAAAAGACAAAGAGTGCTTAGCGTTTATAGATGGGGTAATTTCAACATACAAAGCTTACACTACTTCTGAAATAATAAACCAGATCTTAGTACATCTTGGCAATGAAATCCTAAAATATATACCTGGAACAGTTTCAATTGAATTGAACGCTGACTATGCTTTTAATGTTGAAGAATCTATGGAACAAATAGCTGAAGTCTTAATGTTGTGCAATTCGTTTAATATACAGGACAGAGTTCTGATTAAGGTGCCTGCTACTTGGGAAGGAATTCAAGTATTAAGGTTAGCTAGGAAAAAGAACGTAAGATGCAATATGACGTTGGTATTTTCTTTAGCTCAAGCAGTTTTGTGTGGTGAATCAAAAGCATATCTCATTTCTCCATTTGTAGGTCGTGTTTCTGATATGTACACAAGCTTAACCTCTAACTGCAAAAAACAGAATGAGTCTTTAGATGTAGGTGTTCAGTTTCTTGAACAAGTGTATCAATATTTCAAACATAACAACTACAACACTAAACTAATGGCAGCAAGCTTTAGGTCTATTGAACAAGCTCTATCTGTAACTGGGTGTGACTATGTAACTCTAAGTCCTGATATCTTCTTGGATCTCAAGAATACACATCGTTTACTACCAACATCTGTTTTAAGTGTTAGTCATATACGCAAACAACCCATAGACCTGAAACCAATCTGGAGTCAAGAGTTCTTTTATAGAGCATTAAAACAAAATGTCAACGCATACAAAAACCTAATAAACGGGGTCTATACGTTCAGAAAGGCTACACAGGAGCTAACACAATACATCGAAAAGCGAGTCTGTGTCGAATGTTAGGGACTTCTAGAATATATAGTACTCCTTGAATAACTGCTTTTAACCCCAACATCCATCAGTCAAGTCAAGAACCATCTTTCTCTAACAGCTTTAAGACTAACAAAACAAGAAGTGTTAAAAACCCTGTCTCAAACAGACACCCTCATCTGGAGAACTAAATGGGCATGGACATCTGGTATTATGGAACTGGTCGAAGAAAAAGATCTACCGCAAGAGTCTTTATTAGGGAAAGCGTTAAGAATGTAATGCTGGTAAATGGAATACTCCTGAATACCTACTTTACAAACCATAAACATATCGATATGTTACACCAACTCATACATCAACTAGATACTAAGCGCTCCTTTCTACTTAAAGCAACAGTTAAAGGTGGTGGTAAATGTGGACAGATTGCCTCTATCAGGCTTGGTTTATCCAGAGCTCTCGTTAAGATTAGTTCATCATTTAAACAACCACTTGCCAAACAAGGATTTCTGACTAGAGACCCAAGAGAAGTAGAAAGGAAAAAGTGTGGTCTTCATAAGGCTAGGAAACAAAAGCAGTTCTCAAAAAGATAATGAGCTGTATGTTAACCTTCACAGATAATTCAACAAAACATATGTGCCAAGTCATACAAGAGAAAAGCAACCCAAACTTAAAGCTTAGAGTATTTGTTCTTGGGGGAGGCTGTGCTGGTCTTCAATACATGTTTGCACTTGTCGAGAAGCAATGTGGGGATGACTTAGCATTTGTAAAAAGGACAGTTAGCTTCATTGTAGACTGCATTAGCTTACAGTATCTTAACAATGCAGTCATTGACTATAGAAGTAGTATTGACGGGTCTTATTATATAGTCTATACACCAAGTACCGCTTCTACTTGTCATTGCGGTTCTTCCTTTGTAATGTAGAAGCGACATCAACCGTTCCAGAGAAGGAGACCCCCATAAAAGAAGTACAATATATAGAAGATGGTAGCTTAGAACAGCAGGTTATGATGCAATCTTCAAGGCTTAGCTACTAACACACCTGCAGCTGTCGAATGGGTCTAAAATGAAGTACAACTCCAAGAGCGTTACAAAAGGTTATGTTAGAACTGCAAACAGGTCTATGTTCTACGCATTAGGATGTAGCTTAAAGGAGTTTAAGAAACCAATAGTTGGTATAGCTAACGGATATTCCACTATTACCCCTTGTAATGCTGGTCTACAAAGGATAACAACCACTGTAAGTAACCTTCTTAACCGACATGGAACCATAGCTCAGTCTTTTGGAGTTCCAACTGTTTCTGATGGCATTTCTATGGGTACTTCAGGAATGAGATATTCTTTAGTCTCTAGGGAAGTGATTGCAGATAGTATAGAAGTGTGTGCGCTAGGCCAAAGCATGGATGGTCTTATTGTGGTGGGAGGCTGCGATAAGAATCTGCCTGGTGGCTTGATGGCTCTAATAAGAGTTAACGTTCCTAGCATATATATCTATGGGGGTACTATCTTGCCTGGCTACTGGAAAGGAAAGGCGCTTACCATTGTTTCTTCGTTTGAAGCAGTAGGAAAGCTCAACACACAGGCTCTTACACATGAAGACTTTACAGAAATAGAGAAGCATTCTTGCCCTACTACAGGTTCTTGTGGAGGCATGTATACTGCAAACACTATGAGTGCTTCATTCGAATCGTTAGGTATCTCTCTGTTTTATTCTTCAACGATGGCAAACCCAACTACTGAAAAGATCCGTTCCTCTCGCCTGTCTGCAAAGTATTTAATGAAGCTCTTAAGATTAGGTGTTAACCCAACCATACTGATTACAAGAAAGGCAGTTGAAAACGCAATTACTGTTGTATTGTACATTGGTGGCTCAACAAATGCTATTCTACACTACCTTGCCATTGCAAACAGCGTTCGAGTTAGATTAACGTTAGACGACATAGAAACAATAAGAAAGAGAACCCCAGTGACATGCAACCTAAAGCCTTCAGGAACCCATGCAACTACTGATCTACACAACGTTGGAGGTATTCCTCAGGTTTTGAAAAGACTATCATCTCAAGAGTTACTGCACAAAGCATGTGCCACCGTTACCGGACGTACTTTAGGAGAAGAACTCAATAGGATTAAGCTTGCTACCCAATGTATATACAATGTTATACTACCAATCAACAAGCCATTACACCAACAAGGACATCTACTAGTTTTAAAAGGTAATCTTGCAGTGTTTGGAGCAGTAGCCAAAACATTAGGTGTCAAACGGAGATCCATTACTGGTAGAGCCAAAGTATTCAACGACGAAGAGAGCACAACCAAGTCAATATTGGACGATAGTGTTACAGCTGGCAACATTGTAATAATAAGGTACCTTGGTCCTAAAGGGGGTCCTGGAATGCCTGAGATGCTCTCTCCTACTTCTGCTTTAGTTGGTAAAGGCCTTGGAGATAAAGTATGTTTGATCACTGACGGTAGGTTTTCTGGTGGTTCTTGGGGTATAGTAGTAGGACATGTTGCCCCTGAAGCCTTTGTTGGAGGACCTATTGCTTTGGTTAAGAACAACGACTTGATAACAGTTGACTTATCAGAAGCTCTTATACATCTACATGTGAGCAACCCTGTCCTATTGAAACGACGAAAGCTATGGAGGTTACCAATAGTTGAGAACAGAAGAGGCATTCTTAAAAGATATGCTGAAGTAGTTAACCAGTCTAGCTTTGGTTCAGTTACTGTTTAAGACGGAGAGGGTGAGAGAAGCCAATGTATAGAGCTAACCTAATGTACAGCAGATTTAATATTGAAGCTACGGTCGTGTATTCGATATACCAATGGTGCATCAGTAATAGATATACACCATGTATATTATTTATGCCTAGTGTTAACAATAACTTACCAGACCGCCTAGTAAGACTGGAAGAGCTAGTTATTAATCTCAGTAGGAAAGCGGTACAAAAGCTTACCATTAGCAACGAAGCATTAGCTTTTAGTTCTAGCTTTTCAGGGTTAACCCATAATGTTAAGATTTGGTTTGTGCAGTTAGCTGCGGTATATGGGTTAGAAGTTGGTAATGGTGTTACAATGTACAGCTATCCGTTTGCTAGGGTTAAAAGAGCCACAATCAACAGGAACACAATCAACTCAAAGACCAACTTCAAAGTAACCTTTTGTATTAACGAAGAGTTCGAAACCAAACCCTGATGGAGCTAGACTTAGAATGCTTTTGGTAGGAAATAGAGTTAGTATGGTTCTAGACATAGTTAATAGTTATTGACAGCATATACATATGATGAACATAAATACCAACTTTATAGATGAAGCTATTATTTCAATCAAAGCTGGAACTGGAGGTAATGGAAGCGTAGCTTTTCGAAAAGAGAATGCTATACACTATAAAATACCTGATGGTGGTGATGGTGGAAATGGGGGTGATGTTTGGTTATATTCTGACAAAGCTATAAATACCTTATTATGCTTTAAACTCAAAAGGATATATATTGCTGAAAGCGGAACTAATGGTAAAAGAAATAGTTGTTCTGGAAAGAAAGGAAAAGATATGCTAATAAAAACACCCCTAGGAACAAGAGTTACTGATATTAAAACTAACCTACTTATTATTGATATGTCTTTTGTTGGTCAAAAGGTTTTAGTAGCAAAAGGTGGTCTTCATGGTATAGGCAACTCAAAGACTAAAACAACTAATAAGCTGCAAAAGAATAAAGGAATCCCTGGAGAAACATGTGATATTCATATGGAACTAATGTTAACTGCTGATGTAGGCATATTAGGACTACCAAATGCTGGTAAGTCTACTTTTATTAACTCTGTTTCGAAAGCTAAATCAAAAGTAGCTAGTTATTCTTTTACCACAGCTTTTCCTGTTTTAGGAGTTGTTCAGCTATATAATAACAGGTTTATTATTGCTGATATTCCTGGTTTAATTGAAGACGCTTCTAATGGTATTGGTTTAGGCATTAGGCTTTTAAAACAATTAGATCGATGTAGCCTATTATTACATATTGTTGACTTAAAACATATGAATGAGTCGCTTATATATAAAGCTATTAAAACTATCAATAATGAACTATATCAATATAATAGCTTAACTTCAAAAAAGCATTGTTGGTTAGTTTTTAATAAGGTAGATAAAATAACTGATAAGGCCTTTTTAATAAGACTTGTAGATAGGTTTATAAGAAGAATAGAATGGAAATCTAAATACTATATAGCTTCATCTATAAACCATATTGGTATTAAAAAGCTATGTTACGATATCCTATATTACCTATCTATGCATTAGCTATTAGATTAGTCTTTATATATAGCTGCTAGTCATAATATTAACTAACTCTAATATAGTAACAATAGACTCAGCTCCTTTATATCCAGCTTTAGGATCTGTTCGTTCAATAGCTTGATCAATATTATCTGTTATTAGCATTCCTGAAGTTATTGATAGCTTATTATTTATTGTTATATTGTTATAGCTTAAGTTACAATTACTAACTACTGTTTTAAAATGTATAGTATCTCCTCGAATGATAGTACCTATTGGAATTATAATATTATGTCTCTTATTATATAATAAACTATTTACTATTAGCTGCATCTCATTAGAACCGGAAACCCAAAGAATATCTATAGGCTTATTATATATAGCTGCTATTAACTTAATAGTATTTACTACGCTTTTTAATATGGTTTTACTAATAAAGTAATTAAAGCGAGCAATAATAACTACTACTTTATAGGAGTAACTAGAACATATGCTCTTCATGTGGACTTTATCTGGTTTAGGGTTAGCTTATCATAATTAAAACTATTATAGCATTACCTCGAATCAGAATAACAGGAGAACCTCCTATGTATATGCAGTATGGGTCTGAAGAAGACGTTGGTTTAGTTGGTATTCTGCCAACAGTCAGGTTAACAAAAGAGTCTCTTCAGTTAGTTGATCAGCATACTGTGGGTATTACCATAAGATATGTAGGTGCTAGAGAGATGAAGCGTTTAAACAAAAAGCATAGAAGCAACAGATTACCTGGCAACATCCTAACCTTCTGCACTCTTGGGTCTAATTCCAAACAGGTGTGCTGTGATTTAATATTGTACCATAGGCTTATTCTGAAGGAGAGCTTAAACTACAACAAAACCACACAAAGCTATTACATGGAGCTTTTTGCTAAAGGTATTCTAAATGTACAAGAGTGTTTAGTATGACTTCATAAGCTATGTGGGTTTAGGACATCTTTTTGGTATTGTATTGTTGTTAACGGCTAACGTACATTTCTTAAGTTAATATGAATATGAAGCTTATTGAGACCTAGCATTTCTGTTATGGTTTCTTTTATATGTCTCTTTGAGTCTTTGTTTAGCTTATTAATGTTTGAACCATGTGCTACTAGAACCAAAGGACTACAGCCGCCTTGGTGTATATAGTTTAGCTTAAGCTTGTCTTTTGCGGATGTTGCGGCTGTTGTGGGTGTTGAAGCCTCAATGGTTGGAGCAGGAGCAGTATCCCCAATCAACTTATTTAGCTTTATAGTTGGTATCTTTGTGTTAGCGAGGTTGTTTAGTCTGTGTAGTGTTGCTAAAAGGCTGTTTAGACCAATCCGTTTAAGAGCTGAGAATGCTAAAACACATACACGAAACTGCTCTTTAAGTCTTTGTAGTTCAGGTAGTTTAGCTTTAACGTTAAAAGCTTTAACAGTATCACATTTGTTAAACCCAACAGCTAGAGCTTTGTTGTTCCTGAGTGCAAAGTCAATAACTGTTAGGTCATGTTTTGCTATACCGAGCTGAGCATCAACCAGCAATAATACGATATTGGAAGTTAGGATGGTTTGCAGTGTTTTTAAGATTACGCATCTAGCAACAGAGTATTCAGAGGTTCCTTTTCTTTTCAGACCTCCAGTATCAATCATTGTGTATTGATGGTCTTTGAACATAAGAGAAGCTTCGATTGGGTCCTTTGTGGTGCCTGATACGATAGACACTACCGAACGGTAATAGCCTACTAAAGTATTTACTAACGTGGATTTACCAACATTTGGTTTTCCAACTATTGCTACTCTGGTACTATTTCTGGTTCCTAGCTCTTTTTTAACATTCAATGCTTGGTTGAGATTCCTTAGGATGTAGTACATCATTCTTTTAATTCCAATATTATGTGCAGAAGACACGAAGAAAGAACTACAGACGATGTGGTTAAACTCTTTCTTCATAAAAGCGTAGTTGGGGTCTGCCTTGTTTATTGCTACGTAAACGGACTTGTCGAGCCTCGAAAGGTAGTTTAAGATCTTAAGGTCTCCTGTGGATAAACCCTCTCTAGCATCTAAAACAAGAATGACCGTACTGGAAAGACTAACTACCTTCTTAAGTTGATCTGTAGGGGCACTGTAGACATCCCAACCGTTAGTATCCAGAACATAGTACAGTCCAAACCTTTTACGATGTAGAGCTCCAATGCCATATCTACTATCAGCAGTAAGACCTGGTAAACAGTATGCTATTGACCCATGTTGACATATTATGCGGTTGAACAAGGTGGTTTTCCCAACGTTTGGTCTTCCTAATATAGGTATAGATGCGTACTTCAGCCTATGCCACTAGCCTTTTGGGTTGTTGATAAAGCAGCTATTGTTTCTTCTTTTATATTAGCATTCATATGATATATTGCTGTTGGCTCTATGGCTTTTGGGTTGCTCGTAGTGATGTATTATTGGAATATGTCCCTGAATCAATAGTTAACTAACCAAAAGACTATCTATTCTAAGCCCTTCTCTAGAACAC
>NZ_MKGN01000006.1 GCF_002682985.1 Candidatus Tremblayella phenacoccinincola | reverse complement strand
GTAACAGCAGCAAGGAAGCATATCAAGAAGTCCTAATAATATGTGCTAACAGAAAGAGGGGGGGAAAGAGCCTGATGGTTGTCCGAACCTAACCAATAAGAACATCTGAAGTATCCTGAAGTCTCTTTTGCCTCTGTGTTATGATGTGTTGGTCTTGACTGGGGTATCTGCTTATGACTAACCTAAGCTACATATATTAATGCATTAGTAGAACCAAGTTAGAAGTAGTTAGACATAAGATATCCATAAAGGGGAACAGCTTCTACTAGACAACCATAACCACCTCCCCATAGTGGATCTAACGCACCTAACACTCCTAACAGCTAGCTCCTCTACATCATATGCGTATTCTATTACTTAATGGCATAAACATCAATATGTTAGGCATTCGAGAGGCTGATAAATATGGTCTTATAGATATAACTTCTATTATAGCAGACATAACTGAACTATGTTTCCCATTTGGGTTAGAGCTAGGGTTCTTTCAATCTAACTCAGAATATATGTTAACTGACTACGTACATCAAACCTATAACTATATAGATATTCTTATTATTAATCCAGCAGGACACACACATACTAGCATTTCTATTAGAGATTCTATATTAGCTGTGAATATGTCTTTTATTGAAATACACTTATCTAATATAACTGCTAGAGAAAGCTTTCGTCATAAGTCCTATTTCTCTGACATATCTACAAACATTCTAATTGGTCTTGGGGTTAAAACATATTACTTGGCTATAAAAGCAATATATAGTCCTTTCATAATATAACTACCTATTGATATGTCGATAATAGGAATTGAACCTATGATCTTCGCATTACGAATGCGCTGCTCTAACCTACTAAGCTATATCGACCAAGCTGTGTTATTATTCTTTAACTTAGTCTTAAAGGTTATTCTACATATGCATATAAAATACTATAAGCTAGTTATCTTAGGAACAGGTCCATCAGGATATACAGCTGCAATATATGCAGCAAGAGCTAACCTAAACCCAATCTTAATAACTGGTAATTCGATAGGTGGTCAGTTAATTAACACTAATAATATTGGTAACTGGCCTGGTGAGTCTGAAGGGTTAACTGGCCAGCTTTTAATGGAACGTATGCACTCTCATGCACTTAAACTTAATGTAAAGATGATATTCGATAATATTATTAAGACTAACCTACTTGAAAAGCCTTTCTATTTATTAGGTAATGAAGGTTACTATTGTGACTCATTAATTATTGCTACTGGCTCTTCACCTAAATATCTAAACATAGAATCAGAAGAAGCATATAAAGGAAAAGGTGTTTCAACCTGTGCTATATGTGATGGCTATTTTTACCATAACAAAACCGTAGCAGTAATAGGTGGTGGAAACTCTGCTTTAGAAGAAGGTCTATTTTTATCAGACATAGCTAATAAAACACACCTAATACATCGCCGTAACTACTTTAAAGCAGAAGAGATAACAATAAAAAAGGTATTACTTAAGGTTTTATCTAAGGCTATTATATTACATTTGAACCATATCACTGAAGAGCTATTAGGTAATAAACTATATGTTACTAACATAGTCCTAAAAAGCATTATCAATAAAACCCTTAAAAGAATCTCTGTTAATGGAGTCTTTATTGCCATAGGAAACTCTCCTAATACAAGTGCTTTTAAGGAACAGCTATTATTAGATAAAGGCTATATTAAAGTTAAAGCTGGTTTTAATAACTCAACAGCTACTTCTATTCTTGGTGTTTTTGCGTCAGGAGATGTTGTTGATAGCTATTATCGACAAGCAATAACATCAGCTGGAAGTGGTTGTATGGCTGCATTAGATACTAAAACATATCTTAATAACATATGCATATATAGTTAGGATTAGGCTGTTCTTATTATAGTTATTATTAGGAGTCTTTAAAAGGGTTTGTTAATGATAAAAGATATAGCTATTGAAATACAAGGCATTATACTAGAAACCTTACCTAATGCTAGCTTTCGAGTAGAACTATCAAATGGTCATGTTGTTATGGTTCATAGCCTACGTAAACCCTATATACGTATCTTAACAGGAGATAGAGTAACTGTTGAAATCACTCCTTATGGATTAAACAGAGGACTTCTTATATATCGTATTCGTTAATGCTTTTTAGGATTGTTTAATAAGTCTGTTACAGTGCCTGTATATAGTTGAGAAGCTATAGCTATTGTTTCATATAATGTAGGATGGGCATGTATACTTAATATTATATCTTCAGCATCACAGCTCATTTCTATTGCTAAAGATAGTTCTCCTATTAACTCACCAGCTTCTGAACCAACTATTAGACCACCTATTATCTTATTTGTTTTTATATCAAAGATTAGTTTTGTTATTCCATAGCTAGTGTTGGAGATTATTGCTTTACTAGAAGCTAACCATGGAACTATAGAAACTTCATAGCTTATATTATGTTCTATAGCTTTTCGTTCTGTATAGCCTACTAACGCTAGTTCAGGATTAGTATATATAATAGTTGGTATAGCCTTTGGTTCAAAGTAGACTCTTTTCCCAGCAATAACATCAGCAACAATATGAGCTTCATTAGAAGCCTTATGTGCTAGCATAGGAATACCTATGACGTCACCTATGCCATAAATATACGATATGTTAGTACGTAGCTGTTTATTGACGTTTATATAGCCTTTGATAGTTTTAACGTTAGTCTTTTCTAAGCTAAGTATGTTGATATTTGGTAGACGTCCAACTGCGGTTATTATTATGTCATAGCTTTTTAGAACCGTATATATATCTTTATTATATAGCTTTGTATATGTTTTATATCTTCTACTTTTTATTGCTATTGTTTTTGTAGTTAATATAATATTAGCTTTTGGGTTGACTTCTTGAATAAAAGCATTAACTATATCTTTATCAACAGCTGGTAATAACTGGTTAAAAGATTCTATTATAGTTACTACTGATCCTAAATATGCATATATTGTTGCTAGCTCTAAACCTATAATACCACCTCCTATAGCTAAAGATGTTTTTGGTATTATAGTTAGACTTAAAGCATCAGAAGAAGTCCATATGTTTTTATAGCATATAGGTTTAATAGTTGGTAGCTGTATATGTTTTGAGCCAGCTGCTATAATTATGGTTTCAAACCTAACTACTGAAATGCTTTTATTATTATTAACTTGTATATGCTTATTGTTAACAAAATAGCTATATCCATTAATAACCTTGATATTACGAGCTTTAGCTAACATATATAAAGAGCCATTAGCTTTAATAATAATCTTGTCTTTCCAACTTCGTATTATGTTGATATTTAGCTCTTCATTATTATATAATAAACCATAGCTTTTTATAGTCTTTATTTCACTAATGAGCTTTACTAAATGTAATAACGCTTTAGATGGAACACAACCAACATTCAAACATACTCCTCCAATATTGTTGTATTGTTCTATTAAGATGGTATTTAGGTTTAAGTCAGCACACCTAAAAGCAGCTGAATATCCTCCAGGTCCTGAACCAATAACTATAACATTTGTTTTATGTTTAAAGTTCATTAGTATATTAGCTATTGTAGGTTAAGATAATCCTATTAAGTAACGGCTATCTGATATTATATAACTAACTCTATATTGGTTTATTATATGCACATATATAGAAGCTCTTTGTTACGTTTGATATAAACACAGCTATATGGTAGTTATATTGTTTAATACGGTTCTAATTCGGGTTAACGTTGGTGTTGAATATATGTTAATTAGAATTGGTTGGTTTATGTTATATAATAGGAACTTCCTATAAAAGTATCAATAGAAGACAGCTCTTTAGAATCAATATAGCTAGAGTCTTCGAGATCGGTATATATAGGTAGTTTATTGAATCATGCTAACAGCTAACAGAATGGTTATATTGTTTGGGAAGGACAGTCTTATTAGGATGTTAGAGCTCTTATCTACTAATGGTTATTATAGTATCTATAGAGGAAGTTGGGAGTATTCTTTTGATCTCTTTTGAGACTAGCGTATATATTGATGAACCATATATCTATGGGTTAACTACATATTAGAGTTAGGTTTATTTAGCATATAATATAATAACTATTAACTAAACTGCACTAAGGATATTATATTGATAAGACCAACCAAACATATATTTAGCTATG
>NZ_MKGN01000005.1 GCF_002682985.1 Candidatus Tremblayella phenacoccinincola | reverse complement strand
CTTGTCCATATAGAACCGTATGTTGAAAGCATCCAACCTAATATTAACTCTGTTCTAGGGGGGTGTGATATCTGAACATGCTAGAAGTATTGGAGGTATCGGATGGTTCTTGTGAATACATCTATAGCGTAGCGCCAACACCCAGTTAATCTTATGTTAGCTGTTATATATAGACTAAACTAACAGCTGTCTCAATAGATATACTTAATCATTGTAGTTACCTTTTTTATACGACTTAGTAGGAGTTCTTTATTAAATATGGTTATGACTTGAGATATGCCTGGTGATTCAGCTTTTCCTAATATACATATTCTTAATAGCATAGCTATATTACATACAGTTATATTTAGGCTTATAGATATCTTTTGTATTAGAACAGCTATTATAGATATGGTCCAACCTTTTGTTAATGCTAGCTCTTTATATATGGGTTCTATGGTAGCTAAAGAATCCATTGTTTCTAAGTAGTACATATATTCTGATAGGATAAACCCAATGGAAAAGAGTCTTAATAAAAATAGAGTACCTATTTCCTTTCAAGATCTAATAGCTCGTCTTCAAAGATATTGGACAATGAATGGATGTATACTAATTCAACCAATAGATATAGAAGTTGGAGCTGGTACTTCGCATCCTATGTGTTTATTAAATGCTATTGGTCCTGAACCAATTGCAATAGCATATACTCAATCTTCACGTAGACCTAGTGATGGTAGATATGGAAAGCCTACATCTCGACTACAACACTATTATCAGCTTCAAGTTATCATAAAACCAACCCCAAAAGATATACAAGATATCTATATAAAGTCGATAGAGTCTTTAAACATTGATTTAAGATATAATGACCTTAGGTTTGTAGATGATAACTGGGAGAACCCAACACTAGCGACTTGGGGTATAGGTTGGGAGGTATGGCTTAATGGGATGGAAGTTACACAGCTCACCTATTTCCAGCATGTTGGTGGATTAACCTCTAACCCTGTAACCACAGAGATTACATATGGTTTAGAACGGTTAGCTATGTATATTCAAGGAGTTAACAATATATATGCCATTTCGTGGAGTAATGGTCTTTTTGGTTATGTTTCATATGGAGACATGTTTCTAAAAAGAGAGCTAGAACATTCAATATATAGTTTTGAATATACAAACTTAAGCCTGTTGTTTAGTTTATTTGAGCTACATATAAAAGAGGTTCAAAAGATCTTAAAGCATACTAAGATATTATTAGATGTTGCTTATGAATATGTTTTAAAAGCTGTTCATATATTTAACCTATTAGATGCTCGTAATACATTAGCAACTACTGAAAGGAAGTCACACATAATGTGTATACGCTCATTAGTAAAAGAAATATCTAAAAGGTATTATAGCTACCGAAAGACAGTTGGGTTTCCAAAAAGAGGACTAATATAATGACCTATGACTTTATAGTAGCTTTTGGGTTAGAAGAGTTACCATATAATATAATATTAAACATAGCACAGTCTTTTATGGATGTTATTAGAAAAGAGTTATCTAGTATATATATTATATATGGAAGCCTATCTGTTATATATACACCGCGTAAGCTAGTATTAAAAGCTAATAAGATATCTAAACCAAGTCCTAATATATATACAGGCCTATATGGTATAATATATAGCTCTTTAAAAGCTTTTACTTCTTTTAAATCAATGAACTGGAATGTATATGAGAAAGCCTTTAAGTTTATACGTCCTTTACATACTTTAACTATATTACTAAATAATAAGCTAATGACTGGTTCTATACTAGGTGTTAGTTCCAATAGATTCGTAAACGGCCATAGACATATAGGATCTAAAAGGATTTGTATTAACCATGCAAATAGCTATTTAAAGTTATTATTAGAAAAAGGGAAAGTATTAACTGACTATTCCTTACGGTTAAAGGTAGTTCATGATAAAGTTAATAGCATAGCTAAACCTAAAGGACTTGTTAAGCTAGACTCTATTCTTTTGACAGAAGTAACAAGCATGGTAGAATGGACTACAGTATATATAGGTTCTTTTAATAAAAGCTTTTTAATAATACCTAAAGAGCTATTAGTATTTATTATTAAAGCTAGTCAAAAGTATTTACCATTATATGAGACAACCTATCTGGATAAACATAACCATAACCTAAAGCTATTACCATATTATATAGCTGTTAGTAACATAATACCAACTAGATATTCTAAAGTTATTAGCGATAGCCAAAAGGCAATAAGGTCCCGTTTAGTAGACGCTTTATATTATATATATAAGGACCGATATATATGCTTAGAACAGCTCACTCCAGCTTTAAATGATATAGTGTTTGAGAAAAGCTTAGGCACCTTGAGGGAAAAGAACCACAGGTTAGAGCATATATCAAGTTGGGTTTCTCAACATATAGGAGCTAACCATATATATTCATCTCGTGCTGGGTTGTTATCTAAATGTGACTTAGCTACAAAGCTGGTTTATGAGTTTAAAGAGATATATGGATATGTAGGTATGCACCATACTAATCATGATAACGAACCTAAAGAAGTGTCATTAGCTTTGATGGAACAATATAGTCCTCGTCTTTCAAATGACATGCTACCAACAACTTTAGTAGGCTGCTCAGTAGGTATTTCTGATAAAGCTGATAATATTATTGGGTTAATAGGTGTTAATGGGGTTCCTAAGGGCAATAAAGATCCTTATAGTTCAAAGCGTCTTATTATAGGTATCTTACGAATAGTAATAGAATATAAGCTAATATTAAACCTAAAAGAACTTATAAAGAAGTCAGCTAGCACATATGGGAATACCTTAGTTAACAAGAGTCTAACATATATTATAGTTGCTTTTTATATTAAGAAGCTAAAAGGATGGTACCAGTCTTTAGGATATAATAGTAATACTATATGCTCTGTTTTAGACTTATCTATAGAATATCCTTTAAATATACACAGCCGAATATGTTTGTTAAAGCATCTTCAAAAGCTTAAGAACATTAGGTATATTATAGAAGCTAATAAGAGACTAACAAATATTATTATAAAGCTTAGCTATATTAACAATAGTTCTAAAGTTAATATGTATTTACTAAGGAGCTCTGAAGAAGTTAATATCTATAAGCAGTTTATAGTTATTAACAAAAGGATATCCTATTTATTATATAGTTTAAGCTTATCAGAAACCTCATTACTTCTAATAAAGCTAGCTAAGTCTATATGTGATCTTTTTAAGAGGGTTTACATTATAGATAACCCCAAACAAATACGTAATAATAGGCTAACCTTATTGAATAACTTAAAAGCCACATACCTATATATAGCAGATATGGTTTATATTAACTAAGACACATGCTTCTAGCTATATATAGTCAATATTATACATATGTTTCCTTAGTAGTTCAGGTACTTTTATTCTACCTTCTTTTGTTTGATATGTTTCTAATATAGCTACTAATACTCTTCCTACGGCTAAACCAGAACCATTTAGTAAATGTAATAGGCATGTCTTTTTATAGTTCTTATTTCGAAAGCGGGCTAATATACGACGAGCCTGAAAGTCGCTAGTATTTGAACAAGAAGCTACTTCTTTATATATGGTTTGAGACGGTAGCCAGGCTTCTAAGTCATAAGATTTACAAGCTGAAAAGCTAAGGTTTTTCCCGGATAGATATAGCTTTCTATATGGTAAGCTTAATAGTTGTAATGCCTTCTCCGCATGATATGTTATTTCCTCAAGAGCTTGCATAGAAGAGACTGGGTTAACTGCTTGTATTAGTTCTACTTTATCAAACTGGTGTAGTCTTAGCAGTCCTTGAGATTCTTTTCCATATGAACCAACTTCATAGCGAAAGCATGGAGTATATGCTACTAGCTTTATTGGTAATGCCTCTTCATCAGTAATTAGGTTCCTTATTAAGTTAATTAAAGGCACTTCTCCAGTTGGTATAAGCAGCTTATTAGATTCATTAATATGAAATACCTCTTTACTAAATCTTGGCAGCTGTCCAGATCCTAACATAGACTCATAGCTAACTAAATATGGTAAACATTGGTCTTTATAGATATGGGAATCAGTATGTATAGCTATCGTAAGTTGGGCTAATATCCGATATAGACTAGCTAGGCTACCACTTATTACTACAAAGTTAGAACCTACTATTCTTGCTGCGCTAGGAAAGTCAATGGTTTTAGTTAGCTTTCCTAGTTCTATATGGCTACGTATATTAAAACTATAGTTAGTAGGAGCGTTCCATATTACAGTCTCTGTATCTTCTTGTTGTATATCTTCTTCAGGTATATTAGGTATTAGTAACCTATAGCTATATAGATATTCTTTTATATTGTTTAGTACGTAGTTTACGGCTTTTATAGACGCGTCTATCTCATTAGATTCTTTTAAAGCCAAAGTAACTTCCTTTCCTTTTGGTTTATTATATCCTATGGAATTAGCTCTTATATTCTTTATAGCCAGTATATAGGATGTTTCTGTTTGAAGTAGCTTACTACGATATTCTTGTTCATCTATAGCTTTTATATTTAATAAGTGGCTTCTACGTATTAGTTTATTAGCAGTTAGGTTAAGACTATTGCGTAACAAGAATGGACTTAACATATTATTCCTAGGTTTTAATAGCTTCTCTAACCTAACTATAAGAGAGGGGGGGTTTATAATATTATGCAATATATACTAAAGAACCTAAAGACTAATCTATTGAAGTTTATGCCTATGGTTATCGAACAAACACCAAGGGGAGACCGTTCTTATGATATATATTCTCGTTTGTTAAAGGAGCGTATAATATTCGTTACTGGACAACTAGAAGACTATATGGCTAACTTAGTTACTGCACAGCTATTGTATTTAGAAGCAGAAAACCCAATAAAAGATGTTTACCTTTATATTAACTCACCTGGAGGCATTATTACTTCAGGTATGACAATATATGATACTATGCAGTTTATAAAACCAAATGTGAATACGCTTTGTATGGGACAAGCTTCTTCAATGGCAGCCTTTATATTAGCCGCAGGTACTAATGGTAAACGCTTTTGTTTACCCAACTCTCGAATTATGATACACCAGCCTCTTGGTAGTTTTCATGGACAAGCTACTGATATTGAAATACAAGCAAAAGAGATAATAAAGATAAGAGCTCGTTTAAATGGTTTACTTTCTATACATACTGGCATGGAAGTTGAATCAATAAAAAGAGATACTGAGCGAGATTACTTCTTAACGCCTGAAGAAGCAGTTAGCTATGGGTTAGTGGATCACGTATTAGCACAGCGTTAACACAAAGACTGTTTAGAACCACTACAAAGAGGAAGTATTCTATAGTTAGCATGGGTTCCAGCTCTCCTTGGGTTTGGATGTCTCTTGGGTTGTGGTCTATGGGTTGAGAGCCTGAAGAAGATGTTCTTAATAGAAGCATCAGTAGCTTCATCTAAATATGTTAGAGAAGGGAGTAATATAGATATGCCTAATAACTACTACTACCCTCCTCCTTCTAGCTATATAGCTAACTACCAATAGGGTTCCCCCAAAGAACTATCTAAGCAGCTCATTA
>NZ_MKGN01000004.1 GCF_002682985.1 Candidatus Tremblayella phenacoccinincola | reverse complement strand
CTAAAAGGGAGAACCAATGTTAGCTGCATCTGTTAGGTTAGTGGTATGTATTATGATGTAGCTCCAGTCTTCTTTGTTAGCTTCACTTCGAACATGCATACACACCTAACAACCGCTTCTCAATAATGAGACCTAACCTACATACTTGGCTAACCTTTTACATCGGTAGGCTTAATAAATAATAACTACTAACACCCGCTACCCAGTCTTAGATGAACCATAGCAAAAGAGCTTCCTATAGAACCTATGAACATAGCACATATCCTAGGCTTTCCACAAAAGAAACGTATCTTCAAGCCGTATATGCAGTCCAATTGATTATATCTACAACCACTACCTAATATGGTTCTAACTGGGGGGAAGAGTAAAGCCTATGCTATTTCTTCATAAGCTGCTACTACATATCAAACTATACATATATAAACCTAATACTATAAAAGAACTAGAAGTAGTACGTATTAACTTCATTGGTAAAAAAGGAGTTATATCAAACCTTCTTAAGTTCTTAAATAAGCTATCTATATTAAAAAGATCTATATTTGGTATTATAGTTAATGAGTCTAAACAGATAACTCAACTACTCTTTACTAACCGTAAGTCTATAATAGAATCATTAACATTAGAAGAAAGAGCTAAAGAAGAAGTAGACAGCTCACTTCCTGGTAGAACCATAACTATTGGTAGTTTGCATCCTATAACAGATATAATATCCAAGTCTGAAAGATTCTTTTTAAAGCTAGGGTTTATAGCTATGTCTGGCATTGAAATAGAAGATGCTTTCCATAACTTTGAAGTTCTTAATATACCTAAATATCATCCTTCTCGCACTGATCACGCTACTTTCTGGTTAACTAAAAAGCTTTTATTACGTACTCAAGCTTCTAATATGCAGTCTCGTTTATTAACAACCCAAAAGATTCCTATTAAAGTAATAAGTTCTGGACGTGTATATAGAAATGATTATAACAAAACCCATACGCCTACGTTTCACCAAATGGAAGGCTTTTTAGTTGATAAAACCATTAGCTATTCTAACTTAAAAACTATAGTTAGAGACTTCATATGGTTCTTATTTAATAATAAGATAAACCTACGCTTTCGTCCTTCTTACTTTCCTTTTACAATATTATCTACAGAAGTAGACCTATTAAGTTCTACTGGTACTTGGATAGAAGTATTAGGTTGTGGTATGATTCACCCTAAGATATTAAATAATGCTAATATTAGTTCTAACTATGCTGGTCTTGCTTTTGGTATTGGAATAGAGCGGCTAGCAATGTTATATTATAATATGAATGATATACGTCTTTTATATGATAATGACTTACGCTTTCTTAAACAATGTTAGCTAGAAGTAGGTAGCTTATGATATTTAGTGTGCTTTGGTTACGTGAATGGTTATACTTAGAAAAGGATATTAGCTATATAGCAGAACAACTAACTATGTTTGGACTTCATGTTGATTCAATAGTACCTATTCCTTATTATATTAACAGGCCTATAGTAGGTCATATTATAAACTACAAAAGGTATTCTAAGAATAGATACTATATATATTCTGTAGATATTGGTTATATAAAGCTATTAGATATTAAATGCTCTATATATGTTGAACAACCTATTTGTTTTAATATAGCTGTTGATGGTTCTAGCATATCGGGTTCTATAGGAGGTTTCCTATGGTCTTTATCAGGCATAGACATAAGCTATAGTTCTGATAGGTTAATAAAACTACCATTAGATTCTATGTTAGGTTCGCTCGTAAGTTCTTATTTTAACCATAATGATAATGCTATCAAAATAGCTATAGCTCCTAATAAAACCCATTGTTCAAGCATACTTGGTATTATACGAGTGTTATCATGTTTAAACAATATGTCTTTGAAATACCCATCTATTAATTATGTTAAGACAGCTTTTGTTAATGACATTCCAACATTGATAGAACCTAATAGGGTTTGTCCTTGTTTTGTATCTAGGCTAATAAGAAAGCTTAATATTAACATAGATACGTCCTTATGGTTAAGAGAAAAGCTTAGTCGTTGTGGTATATTATTAACTAATGTTCTTAATGATATAACAGCATATGTATTATTAGAGTTAGGACAGCCTATAGATATATTTGATCTTAATACTATAAAAGAAAAGCTAGTCATACGTTTATCTAAACCAAATGAAGTTATTACTCTTTTTAATGGGGATAAGATAGGTTTGAATTCAAATGCTTTAGTAATAGCTGATGTGTATAATATCCTATCTTTAGTCGGTATATCAAAAGCTAACTATGGGTCTATAACTATAAAAACAACTAACATTATATTAAGCGCTTTATATATTAATCCTTCATATATTATTGGTAAGCCACATTATAGATTATGCTCTAAGCTTTTATATCATTATGAAAGAGGTGTAGACTATAATATATTAAGCTTAGCTATAGAACGAATAAGTGACTTAATAATATCTATATGTGGTGGTTTTGCTAGTTCAATATATAACCATATAGCTACTAAGAATATTATCAAGAACCATAGAATAGAAATACATCGTTATAAGTTAACCAACTTAATAGGCTTTTATATGCCAGAAGGTAAGGTTAATATCATTTTAACTAACTTAAACTATAAAGCTATCCGTGTTAATGCTGTCTGGAAAGTCTTAATGCCTTGTTGGTGTTTCAATATAGCTATCGAAGAAGACTTAATAGAAGAAGTTATTAGCATATATGGGGTTTGTAATATTAGTATAAAACCTATATCTACTTATCTATCTTTTACTGACTCCATAAGAACCATAAAGACTCGAAAGCATTTAATACGTATTAAAGAGATGCTAACTGATAGAGACTATCATGAAGTAGTTACATATAGCTTTATTGATTCTAATATACAAACTAAACTATATTCTAATGTAAAGCATATCTATATAAAAAACCCAATAGCTAAAGAAATGAATGTAGTTCGTAGTTCTCTGTTAGTTGGTTTAATTAAGACATTAACTTACAAGCTAAGCCAGCAACAAAAGCGTATTCGTTTATTTGAGAGTGGTTATTGTTTTGTTGCTGATAAGGATATAGGTATTAAGCAAAAGCTAATGGTTGCTGGCATAATTACTGGTTCTAGATTCGAAGAACATTGGGATAGTAGCTATAGCTATAGTTTAGTTGATATCTATGATATAAAAGGTGACTTAGAAAGCATATTTGTTATTACTAGTAACTCTAATGATGTTGAGCTTAAACCAATATATAGCTTAGCATTACACCCAAACCAATCAGCTGCTATCTTTATTAAGAAGAGTTATATTGGTCTTTTTGGTTCTATTCACCCTAAACTACAGATGGAGCTAGATATTGTTAGAAGTGCTTTTATATTTGAATTATATTGTGAGAGCATTCTTGACTATAATATGAATATGTTTAAAGCTTCTAAGAGGACTATCCTTCCTATAATCCATAGACAGATATCTATAATAGTATCTAAACATATAATGGCTTCAACTATTATATCTGAACTAACTAATATAGCTACTGGTTATATAGTAAAGGCTAACGTATCTGATGTATATTATGATAATATAAAGGAAGGGTTTAAAAGCTTATCTCTTAGTTTTAATATACAAAGCAGTGAAAAGCCACTTAAAGAATATCTTATTAACTTAGCTATTAAAAGATATGTAGTTATATTAAAGCTAATGTTCAATGCTTATCTGAGATATTAGCTATTCATTCCTAATACTATATATAGCTTATTCATAGTTGTTTTAGCTTTTATGCTAGCTCTTATTGAACCATCATATATTAGTTTATTAAGATAGCTTTCATCTTTTCTAATAGATAAGCATTTAGTATGTAATGATGTTAGCAGCTTATTTAATGTATGTATAACAGCTTTTTTTAGACAACCATATAGGTTAAGTTCAAACCTTATTTCTAGAAGAGCTATATTAGGATTGTCTACACATGATAATAGGGTTAATAAGTTTGATATGCCAGGTTTAAATATAGGTTCATAATATATAGTAGGTGGCATATCAGAGTCTGTTATTGTTTTATTAACTTTAGAACCTAATGTATAAAGGCTGTCTAATAAATATATGGTACTTCTTTTATAGATATCAGATTTAGACATCTTTATATTTGGTTGTAATAAAGACATTATACATGCCCCTTGAACAGCTATACATGGTTGAGGGATAGTAAAGGCTTCTCCATACATATTATTAAATCGGTTAGCTATAGCTTTTGTAAGTTCTATATGTTGCTTTTGATCTTTTCCTATTGGAGTTATAGCTGTTTGATATAATAGGATATCTGCTGCCATTAGGACTGGATAACTAAATATACCAATATTAATAGGTTCTTTAGCTTTTAGATGCTTTTCCTTAAATTGAGTCATTCTTTTTAGTTCACCAAAATAAACATAACAACTTAATAACCAATTAAGCTGACTGTGTTCAAGTACATGAGATTGAATAAAAGCTATAGTATTTATTGGATCTATACCGCAAGCTAAGTATAATGCTAGAATGTCTAATGAAGAGCTGCGTATAGCTTTATTAGTTTTAATACTACTAAAAGCATGCATATCCGCTATACAATATATACATTCATTATCTTCTTGCATTCTGACCCAATGTAATAAGGCTCCTAAATAGTTACCTATAGTTAATGTTTCACTAGAAGGCTGTATCGCACTATATACCACAGGTTTCATAGTAGTTAGTCTTTATATTGCTTTTACCATAATACCTTTTTAAGCTTACTATATCCTAGTAGAACAGCTCTTGTATTCTCTATACTAAAGTTAGCTATATTTAACTGACCTATACGATCTCTTGACGTATACTTAGAGTTAGCTTTTTCCATTGTTATAGCTTTTAGGTTATATATTAAGTTATCAGAGCATGTACATATAATAGAATAGTCATTACCTTTTCTTAGTTCCAATATTAGTTCACCATTTATAATAGCTGTTATCCATTTAGATACTGCTTCTTTTATAGATAGTGACTGCGAGTCGAACCAACGTCCTAAGTAAAGCAGCTTTCCAAGAGTTCTTCCATAGCTACTTAACTGCTCTATAGTATATACATCATGTATTCCAGTAGTTAGCCTTTCATATACAATATAAAGCAACATAACACCAGGAGACTCATAAACACCTCTGCTCTTTGTTTCTATTATTCTGCTTTCTAGTTGATCTGATACGCCTATTCCATGTCTACTACCTATTGAGTTAGCTTCTTCTAATAATGCTAGCTGTATATTAAGCTTAATATTATTTATTGCTGTTGGTAGTCCATGTTTATATCTTAGCTTTAGTAGCTCTATAGGGATATGTGCTTTTTTCTTCCAAAAAGCTAAGCACATAATTAGCTCTATCTTTTTTATATTAAAGTCTAGATATTCTAACTCTTTTGCTTCGTATGTATTACCAAGGATGTTACAATCAGTAGAGTAATATCTTTTCTTTTGCTTTTTATAGTAAAACCCATTCTTTATCATAAGCTGGTACATTTCTTTTCTTCCACCAAGTTCATTAACAAAGCTATTATCCAGCCAAGGTTTATATATGGTTAGCTTATTATTTATTAGTAAACCATATCTGTAAAACCTTTCAATATCATTACCTTTATATGTACTACCATCACTCCATATACATATATTATATCTGTTCATATATAATACTATAGAAATACTAGTCACTATTCTGCTTAAAGGAGTAGTATTAAAATATATTAGGTTGGCTGTTTCTATATGAAAGGCCTTACACTGCAAAGCTATTAGTCCTTCTTTTATTAGACCTTTTCTACAATCAATAATGTAAGCCTTTTTAGCTCCATAACTAATAGCTTTTCCAATAGCTATATACATATGCTTTTCATCATACTGTCCTAAGTTGGCAGTGTATGTATAGACTATGCCTCCTTTATTACTAACCCATACAATTGCCGCACTAGTATCTAGACCACCTGAAAAAGCAAGACCTATTAGCTGTTTAGTTGGTAGCTTTCTTATTATATTAGTCATATTGTTAGTTATTAGATCTTCCCAACAGATAGAAAGACCATCGTTAGATTGTTGTTCTTAGTTACTATTTAAGCCTTTAGTTATTAGTTCTTTAAGTTGTTCTTTTGATAAAGCACCTATCTTATTATCTATTAGTTTCCCATCATGGAATAGCAATAATGTTGGAATGCTTCGTATTTCATATTTTACAGCTGTTATATTGTTTTCATCAATATTAACCTTAGCAATAGAAACCTTTATATTAAGTTCTTTTATTAACTCATTTAAGACTGAAAACATTAACTTACATGAGCCACACCATTCAGCCCAAAATACTACTAAGCCTAGTCCTTTTAGTTCTTTTATCTTTTTATCAAAGCATTCGTCATTAAGATGTGTAATATTATAGTTAGACATTTGGTTACTCCAGCTAGTTATTAGTTAGTAAGAACCTATATTAGATGGCAGTTATTGTTGTGTTATGTGTATGTGTATGTGTATGTGTATGTGTTGTTAGTTAAGATAGTTGTTTGTGTTGGGGAAAGAGGGGAGTGTCTTAGGAATGTATTAGATATGTGGTTAGGCATGTATATAGTTAATAGTATTTATGTCCAGACTTGGAATTGAACCAAGGACACGAGGCTCTTCAGACCACTGCTCTACCAGCTGAGCTATCTGGACAGGATATATATTAGTTGGTGGGTAGTGACGGGTTCGAACCGTCGGTCTTCTCCGTGTAAAAGAGATGTTCTACCACTGAACTAACCACCCAAGATGTATATGTAGAACAGATGTGGAATATGGTTAATAAGGCTGGGTTTCATATAGGTGTTATTAGCTTCTACTGACAGCGTTAACACAAAGACTGTTTAGAACCACTACAAAGAGGAAGTATTCTATAGTTAGCATGGGTTCCAGCTCTCCTTGGGTTTGGATGTCTCTTGGGTTGTGGTCTATGGGTTGAGAGCCTGAAGAAGATGTTCTTAATAGAAGCATCAGTAGCTTCATCTAAATATGTTAGAGAAGGGAGTAATATAGATATGCCTAATAACTACTACTACCCTCCTCCTTCTAGCTATATAGCTAACTACCAATAGGGTTCCCCCAAAGAACTATCTAAGCAGCTCATTA
>NZ_MKGN01000003.1 GCF_002682985.1 Candidatus Tremblayella phenacoccinincola | reverse complement strand
GCCTATGCCACTAGCCTTTTGGGTTGTTGATAAAGCAGCTATTGTTTCTTCTTTTATATTAGCATTCATATGATATATTGCTGTTGGCTCTATGGCTTTTGGGTTGCTCGTAGTGATGTATTATTGGAATATGTCCCTGAATCAATAGTTAACTAACCAAAAGACTATCTATTCTAAGCCCTTCTCTAGAACACAAGCACCCCCTTCTCCTACTGGCAATAACATACTGAACAGATAAGTCCGATGTGTTGAAGAACACCTAACTCTAAGAACCCACTAACCCTATGGGAATCCTCCTTAACCCACATTAACCTCTAAACTAGAAACTATATGAGCTATATTAAAGTATGTTCATTTTGTGGTCGTACTGAAAACAAGAACTATAAACTAGTTATTAGTCCGTTCGCTTCTATCTGTGAAATATGTATTAAAATAAGCATGGAGTTAACTCAGAGGTTAAGAAGGTTTCAAAGTAAACCAGCACCTTCTGCATTACCTTGTGAATTACTCGAAGAACTAGATAAACACGTTGTTGGTCAAAATGCTGTGAAGAAGTCCATCTCAGTTTCCATCTACAATCATTACAAAAGAATAGGAAAGAAAAGCCCAGAAGAGACGTCTTTATCTAAAAGCAATATCTTGTTAGTGGGTCATACTGGTTCAGGTAAAACCTTGATAGCACAAACGATGGCACAGTTCCTAAACGTTCCATTTATTATTGTGGACGCTACTTCATTCACCGAGGCTGGGTATGTTGGAGACGATGTAGAAGCCATATTACAAAAGCTCTTACAGACATGCAGCTATGATGTTGAGATAGCCCAAAAGGGCATAGTGTATATAGATGAAATAGACAAGCTTTCTCGTAGATCAAGTAACTCTGCGGTAGGTAGAGATATTTCAGGAGAAGGCGTACAACAAGCCCTACTAAAACTATTAGAAGGAACAACAATAGCAGTGCCCTGTTACGGATCCAAAGGACAACCAGACACGGAGTTCATATTGGTAGATACTTCAAATATCCTGTTCATATGTGGAGGGTCGTTTGAGAGTCTGGAAAAGATAACATCCCAACCCCACAAGAAATATAACTTCGGGTTCCAGCCTTCCCCAACTGAACTAGCTCTAAAAGATATACCACATAGAACCAAAAAGATATCAGCAAAGGACCTCATCAAGTTTGGGCTGATTCCAGAGTTGGTCGGGAGACTACCTATCATTGAAGCTCTCCGTAGTTTAAATGTAGCTGACCTAATGAGAATCCTAACAGAACCCATAAAAGCATTAGTTAATCAGTTTAAGGTGTTACTCGATAGTGAAGGAGTTCGTCTAATAGTGCACGAGTCTGCGTTAAGAGCAATATCAACCCGAGCATTAGATCTAGAAACAGGAGCAAGAGGCTTACGTTCAATATTGGAATCTCTTCTGATAGACATAATGTACCAAACACCAATACTACGAAGCGTGGTAAAAGTGGTTCTTGACGGTATGGTGGTTGATGGACTTAAAAGACCAATAATGGTGTACGATAGTTTATAGCTAACATTAACTTACCATCTCTTAAAGGCTGGTGGTTTCCTGAAGGCATTTATGCAAGCACATCATCTTATGACGAAAAGCTCTAAGCTACCCCTGTTGTCCTTGAAAGATATTGTTATGTTTCCAGGAATGGTCATCCCAATATTTGTAGACAGGAAGAGTCCCATTAACACTGTGGACCTAACAAAAGCCAATGCCATAAGACTGATGGTAGCTGCCCAAAAGAATTGTATTAGCAAACAGTGTGCTTCTGAGCTCTACAAAATAGGATGTATAGCCGTAATTAGACAGCTTTTGAGATTACCTGATGGTACAATGAAAGCTATGGTCGAAGGTGTCCAAAGATCTGAAGTAATAACAACAAGAGCTAACAGTATCCAAACCTGCGAAGTAATGTCCTTTGCATACGAGTATCAACCTTCTAACCCAAGAACCATAGAAGATCTGTTTAGGATGGTGGTCAATAGATTCGTATGTTACCTGCATTTGAACAAAAGATATTCTGAAGAAGCTGAACTTACTCTAAGAATGATTGGTGGTTTTGTCCTAATGGATGTTAACAAGCTGTTTGATACTATTGCTATTAGCGTAGTCCCAGGGTTAAACCAGAAACAAAGAATGTTAGAAGCTCCCACCATTGAAGCAAGGTTTGATATCTTAGCAGAAAGGCTAGAGTATGAAATGAGCTCTTTGTTATTAGAAGACAGACTGCAAGATAGAGTTAAGCTCCAACTGGAGAAGAACCAAAAGGAATATTACTTACATGAACAGCTCAAAGCAATACAAAAGGAACTAGGTGAACCTGAAGATATAGCTGACTTTGATAAAGCTGTTGACTGCATTGAGACTTCGAAGATGCCTGAGGAAGTGAAAGCTAAAACCAAAAGAGAACTGAGAAAGCTAAGAACAATGGCTTCTTCATCAGCAGATGCAAACGTGATTCGAAGCTATATTGAAACACTCATCTCTTTGCCATGGAAAAGGAAAAGCGTAGTTCAAATAGATATCAATAAAACTGAAGAGCTTTTGAATACTAACCACTATGGATTAAGCGAAGTAAAAAGCAGAGTAATAGAACATTTAGCTATTAGTAAACGAGCTGGTAAACCGAGAGCGCCTGTTCTCTGTTTTGTTGGACCGCCTGGTGTTGGAAAAACCTCTCTTGGAAGAGCTATTGCAAAAGCTATTGGTAGAAGGTTTGTTAGAGCTTCTTTAGGTGGAGTTCATGATGAAGCAGAAGTCAGAGGACATCGTCGAACATATGTAGGCTCAATGCCAGGTAAAATACTTCAAAGCTTAATAAGAATAAAGGTATGCAACCCGCTCTTTTTGCTGGACGAAGTTGATAAGATTGGAACTGTCTTAAGAGGAGATCCTGCTTCAGCGTTACTAGAAGTATTAGACCCTGAACAAAACAAAGAGTTTTGTGACAACTATATTGAAGTTGAGTTTGACCTCTCAGACGTTATGTTTGTTGCAACTGCAAACACCCTTAACATTCCCAAACCTCTAGTTGATAGAATGGAAGTAATAAATATACCAGGCTACACCGAAGAAGAGAAAGTATCCATTGTGCATAGCTACCTGATTAAAAAGCATCTGATAACTAGTGGATTGAAAGAAGGAACACTTACTTTTACCAAGGCTGCAGTTAACGCTATAGTTAGATATTACACTCGAGAAGCTGGTGTACGTTCATTAGAAAAGGAGTTAGCTAAAATATGTAGAAAGGTAGTTAGGAACTCCTTAAGTATGAAAGAACCAACGCATCTTGAAGTTAACACAGCTAACTTAAAATCCTATCTTGGTAACCCAAAATATAGTATCACCAACATCTTGAAGCAAGGTAGAATCGGACAGGTAGCGGGTCTGGCTTGGACTGAGACTGGTGGAGACTTGTTGTTCATTGAAGCTCTGCTATTGAGTGGCAAAGGTAGAGTCTTACGTACTGGTTCGATAGGCAAGGTGATGAAGGAATCAATTGAAGCTGCACGTTCAATAGCTCGTTCTAGGATATGTGTTGTTAGTCTTTGTGGACCATCTAGAGAAAGTGACATACATATCCATGCGCCTGAAAGTGCAATCCCAAAAGATGGTCCTTCAGCTGGTGTTGCTGTTGTGGTTTCTATATTCTCGGTGTTGACAGATAGTATTGTGCGTTCTGAAGTAGCAGTTACTGGAGAAGTTACTCTGAATGGAGAAGTATTACCAATAGGAGGCCTACCTGAAAAGATATATGCTGCTCAAAGAGGAAACGTGAGAACTGTATTGATCCCAGAAAAGAACCTAAAAGAGTTAGAAGACATGACCAGCCGTTCAATGGTTTCAATAAGCGTAGTTCCTATTAAATGGATAGACCAAGCCTTAATCATTATGCTAAAGAGCCCTCAGAAGATGTTAAAGTCATTCGGTGTGGCTACGGTTGAACCAAGCGAGTATCCACATCAAACATAATGTTAGTTAAGTAGATACAGCTGTTTATATCTTTTCTGCAAATCTTAATACCGCACTGCGTGAGCTATAGTTATAGTTAGCTTCTTGTTTTGATGGTTTTATCTTACTAAAGCTTTTTAGGATGCATTTATGGATATTGTTATATATAAAGGCTTTTACTAGCTTATCTTCTATAGAGTTATAGCTTAATACAACTAGCCTCCCATGTTTAGATAAAGCAGCTAAAGATATAGTTAATATAGTTTTAATCTCTTCTAGCTCATTATTTATATAGACTCTAAAAGCTTGGAAAGAACAAGTAGCTGGATGTGTTTTATTATTATGCCAGCTATTGACAGTTGATATAGCTTTAGATAGTTCTTTAGTTCTTGTAATTCTATTCTTTTCTATATATGCTTTTATATTCTTAGATATGTATATAGAATGCTTTTCATCACCAAAGCTTTTTAATATGCTATTAACTTCATATTCTTTAGCAGAGACTAACCAATCAAATAACGGCTTTCCTCTAGTATTATCCATACGCATATCTAACGGACCATCATTATAGAAAGAAAAGCCTCTTTCTGAGTTAGATAGTTGATGGGATGATATGCCTAAATCTATTATAATACCATCAACATTTCCTATTAAGTTAAAAGCTAAAAGGTAGTTATATATATTAGAGAAAGAGCTATGTATATAATAAAACCTATTGTCACATATAGCTTTAGAATATACATACGTTTCTGGGTCACAGTCAAAAGATAATAGCTTACCACCTTTATATAGTTTAGATAATATATGTTTTGAATGGCCACCCATTCCAAATGTGCAGTCTAAATATATTCCATTAGGTCTTATATTTAGTGCCTCTATAGACTCATGTAATAGAACAGGTGAATGCTGATAATAGTAACACATAGCTAAATATATGTTTGGTTGGTCTTATCAATATAATATCCTTAGTGCAGTTTAGTTAATAGTTATTATATTATATGCTAAATAAACCTAACTCTAATATGTAGTTAACCCATAGATATATGGTTCATCAATATATACGCTAGTCTCAAAAGAGATCAAAAGAATACTCCCAACTTCCTCTATAGATACTATAATAACCATTAGTAGATAAGAGCTCTAACATCCTAATAAGACTGTCCTT
>NZ_MKGN01000023.1 GCF_002682985.1 Candidatus Tremblayella phenacoccinincola | reverse complement strand
ACAGCGTTAACACAAAGACTGTTTAGAACCACTACAAAGAGGAAGTATTCTATAGTTAGCATGGGTTCCAGCTCTCCTTGGGTTTGGATGTCTCTTGGGTTGTGGTCTATGGGTTGAGAGCCTGAAGAAGATGTTCTTAATAGAAGCATCAGTAGCTTCATCTAAATATGTTAGAGAAGGGAGTAATATAGATATGCCTAATAACTACTACTACCCTCCTCCTTCTAGCTATATAGCTAACTACCAATAGGGTTCCCCCAAAGAACTATCTAAGCAGCTCATTATGTGGACAACCAAACCCCTTCAGTTTTATTTACCGATACAAAGCCCATCAAAGAGTTCATTTAATACCTGTTCTGTTAGGAAACCCTCACTAGATGATTCCCCAACAAGTTTAGAAGCTTCTTTCTCTGCTAACCCAACAGCATCTGCTATTAAAACACCTTTGGTTCTTATATGTTCTTTACTTGCTTTTATAAGATGTTTTATTGTGTTCTTTAATAAACATAAATACCTTTTCCTACATATATAGCTAGGTTCTATATTTACATTGGGATCTAGTATACGTTTTAGATGATCTTTAAGAACAGCTAACCCCTCTCCTGTTTTAGCGGATACCTTAACTATAGAGTAGTTGTTAGATATGGTTTTTATAGATGCTTTTTCTTTTGTTAAGTCTATCTTATTTATTATTATTGTTATGGACTTACCTGAGAAGTTTCTTATTATATTGTTTGGTATTCTATTATCTTTAGAGAGTGTTGTTTTTATTAACAATATGTGGTCTGCTTTGATAACTTCACCCCAAGTTCTTTTTATACTTATCTTTTCTAAGATATCTTTTGTTTTATGTATACCGGCTGTATCTACTATAGTTAAAGACATTCCTGATATACAGATCGGTTTAGCTAAAGTATCTCGAGTTGTTCCTGAAAGATCTGTTACAATTGAAGTATCACTTTCTGTTAATGTGTTGAATATGCTTGACTTTCCTGTGTTGGGTGCTCCTGTTATTACTATAGTATTGGGTTTATGGAAGTTGTTATATAGCTTTGTTTTAATATATATCTTTTTAGACTCTAATAAGGCTTTATTTATTAGCTTGATTGCTTTTCTTATTGGGATTCTATTAGGTGTTTCAATAAAACATAGACTAGCTTCTATATTGATACGTGCTTTTGTTATTAGATCTTTTATGTTATTAGCTTCATCTGAGAATATACCTAACATTGAATTCATTGCACAACTTGCTGTCCTTAGTGAAGTAGCAGCTATTAGGGTTGAAATAGCCTCCGCTTGTGTTAAGTCTATCTTTCTATTTAAATAGGCTCTTTTTAAGAACTCACCTGGGTTAGCTAATCTTACTCCTGTTGAATTAACTAGTCTTTGCAATATAGAATCTAATAGTATTGGGTTCCCATGGCCTTGAAGCTCTAAAACGTCTTCACCGGTGAAGGAGCATGGTTTAGGGAAATATATAGCTATGCCTTTATCTATTATTACTTTATCTGTATTATAAAAGAGTAGTAGTTCAGCTTTTCTTGGTTCTGGTAGCTTCCCTAACATAGATATGGCTAGTGGCTTTGCTTTGATGCCTGATATCTTTATTATGCCTATGCCACTAGCCTTTTGGGTTGTTGATAAAGCAGCTATTGTTTCTTCTTTTATATTAGCATTCATATGATATATTGCTGTTGGCTCTATGGCTTTTGGGTTGCTCGTAGTGATGTATTATTGGAATATGTCCCTGAATCAATAGTTAACTAACCAAAAGACTATCTATTCTAAGCCCTTCTCTAGAACAC
>NZ_MKGN01000022.1 GCF_002682985.1 Candidatus Tremblayella phenacoccinincola | reverse complement strand
GTAACAGCAGCAAGGAAGCATATCAAGAAGTCCTAATAATATGTGCTAACAGAAAGAGGGGGGGAAAGAGCCTGATGGTTGTCCGAACCTAACCAATAAGAACATCTGAAGTATCCTGAAGTCTCTTTTGCCTCTGTGTTATGATGTGTTGGTCTTGACTGGGGTATCTGCTTATGACTAACCTAAGCTACATATATTAATGCATTAGTAGAACCAAGTTAGAAGTAGTTAGACATAAGATATCCATAAAGGGGAACAGCTTCTACTAGACAACCATAACCACCTCCCCATAGTGGATCTAACGCACCTAACACTCCTAACAGCTAGCTCCTCTACATCATATTACCCTACCGCATTATCCATTAACAACCATATATTAAAAGAATACCTAACAAAAGCCCCATATAAACAACCACAACTATCTATGCCTATTATAGATACTCTTTTGTTAGAGTTAGGAACCCCATTAAATAACATTAGCTGCCTTTCTTTTAGTAATAACTATGGCAGCTATTCTGGCATAAGGGTATCCATAGCTATATCTCAAGGACTATCTACATATATAACTCTACCTTTAGTTAATAGCTCTACCTTAGAAGCCTCTACCCTATCATGGTTCGGTGATAAAGCCAAACAGCTATTAGCTATATACTCTAATGAAGAGCTAACTATAACAAGCTACCATAAGAACAATATTACCTTAATAGCAAAGTGGTCTAGAAGAATTAACCCAAACTACCTTAAAACCTTCTTTAAGATTCTATATATAGAAGCTGAACAATATAAAGAATATGTAATAGCTAGTAATATTGATATTTCTATATATATGGATGCTAGCCTTGACCTAAGAACTATCTATATATATAAGAACATATTATTAACAACTAAAAGCCTGTTACCAATAGCCACCTATACTTTTATCAAAGGTGGCTCATTACTGTCTGATCAAGTGAATCCAACATACGTATTTGATATCTATAGGAACCCCTATTGTATTAGCTATATTATAAACTAACCCAACCGTATTTAAATGAAAGAACTAATAAACATATCTTTAGTAGGACTAATGGGTTCTGGTAAAACTACGATAGGTTCCTTCTTATCTAAACAGCTAAACATATTATATATTGATTCAGACATAACCGTAGTGACTAACTATAACACAGATATTGTGTTAATCTATTATATAGAAGGAGAACATTCTTTTAGAGCTAAGGAAGAAATCCTAATTGAACCTATTCTAATAAAACCTAACTCTATATTAGCTACTGGTGGTGGGTCTGTATTTCATATATACGTATGTAAGTTCTTATTAGAATCTAATATTACGTTATGGTTTAAGTTAGATGTTAAAGAACAATCTAAAAGAGTAGCTTCTAATAAAAGGCCTTTAACATTGTCTATTAGGAGCTGTCTATATATTATATTAGAACATATATTAAAAGAAAGACATAAGCTGTATCTTAAGGTGTTTAATATAGTATTTAATGTTAACATAAAAAGCTATATGCTAATATTGAATAAGGTTTGTTGGTTAATGTAGCTATAGAAATAGTGGTTATCTCTTAGCTTCTTATATATAGCTTATATGATATCTTATATGTGGTTTTAGACATATATACTATCCAGCTTTTGGGAACACTATAGGTTGATTGGCTTATCTCAGTCTCAATATATATTATGGAGTTATGTGATAAGTAGTTAAAGCTTTCTAGTAGCTCTATGGTTTTAGATACCATTCCTTTGAAATATGGAGGATCAATAAAAACTATATCAAAAGGTTTAGGGTTGTTAATATTAGATAACCATTCTAAAGCACATATATTAACTAAGCTTATATTGTTTATCTTCAGTCTATTTATGTTATGTATCAAGCTATTGTAAAAGCTAACGTTAGACTCCAAGAATGTAACATTTAACGAATATCTTGAAATAGCTTCTATGCCTAATCCACCACTGCCAGCAAAGCAGTCTAAACAATAATAACCTTTTGCTAAAGAATCTAACCAACTAAATAAGGTCTTTCTAGTTCTATTAGTAGTAGGTCTTAAGTTGTAATCATTGTTTATAGTTAGGTTAGTCTTTTTAAGCTTTCCACCAATGATATGTACTTTATTATCTCTTTTAGTACGTATGTTATAGTTCATAGGGGAAGCTTCTCCGCTCGTAGTATGGTCTTAACTGGAATTGGTATTGTATCTATTATATTTAACAGCTGTTGTAAACCATAGGAGAGTGGTAGATCCTACCGAAGATCGGAGTTGAACCGATAAACCTATAAGGTAGCTAGTTTTGAATTAGATGCGTTTACCAGTTTCACCACTTCGGTAGGTCCTGAACTATAAAGACTTACCTGCTTCTTTTATGCTTAGCTTTACTTTACCAAAACGATCTATATCTAGAACCTTAACTAATACTTCTTGCCCTATGGATAAATGGTCAGTAACATTAGAGATATAGCTATTAGAGATATGAGATATGTGAACAAACCCTTCTTTATAGACGCAATATATAACATAAGCTCCGAACTCAACAATACGAATAACTTTACTTGAATAAGTGTTTCCTATTTTGATATCAGAAGTAAGCTCTTTTATTTTAGTTAAAGCAATGTTCACCATATTATCATTAGAAGAGTATATCGAAACTATACCCGTTTCTGAGATTTCTATATTAGAGTTAGTTTCAGTTATTAAGGCTTTTATTATTGATCCTCCTTTCCCAACAATGTTTTTGGTTTTATCAGGCCTTATCTTGACTGTGTATACTTTTGGAGCATATACACATATATTCTTTCTAGAGGAGTTAATAGTATTATTCATCATGTTTATAATATAATATATAGAAGCTCTAGATTGTTTTAAGGCTAGGTCTATAATGGTTTTATATACAGGCTCTCGTATCTTTATATCCATTTGAATAGCAGTTATACCAGCATTTGTACCTGAAGCTTTTAAGTCCATATCTCCTAAATGGTCTTCATCACCTATAATATCGGAGAGCAATATAAAGCTATTGGGTTCTTTTATTAGTCCTATAGAAACACCTGCTACTGGGGAACCTATATCTATTCCAGCATCCATTAATGCTAAGGAAGCACCACATACAGAAGCCATTGAAGAAGAACCATTAGACTCAGTTACCTCGGATACAATTCTAACAACGTATGGGAATGCTTTAAGCTCATCCATAATAGGAAGTAAGCTACGTTTTACCAACCAACCATGACCAACCTCTCGTCGCTTTGGACTACCTATTATACCAGCTTCCCCAACACAAAACGGAGGGAAGTTATAATGTACTAGAAACCGATCTATGCGTTCGTCTTTTAGGTCATCTACATACTGTGCATTTCGTTGGTTCCCTAAAGTAACGGTAACTAATGCTTGAGTCTCTCCTCTAGTAAATAAAGCAGATCCATGCGCTCTAGGTAAAAGCCCAATACGAAAGGTTAAGTTACGAACTTCTTTTATAGAACGACCGTCAATACGAGATTCTTTCTTTAATATATGTATACGCATTATAGCTCTTTCTAAACTAATTACTATATTGTGTATTCTAGAATCAGTTATGCTATTTAAGATATCATTCTTAGAAAGAGCTATAGAAGAAAGATGGTTCTTCTTGTTTGTATGTTGATATGTTTCATATATGCGGAGCTCTGATAAGGCTGTTACTTTAGTTAATAGGTATGTATGTCCTATATTAGAACCATAGTATTTATGCAAACATCTTTTATTACATATTCTTTTAGATAGGTCATTAATATTATTAACTACTAGCTGTTGTTCTTTGTATCCAAATAGAATGGCCTCTAGTACTTGTTGTTCATTTAAAAGCTTTGTTTGAGATTCGACCATAAGTATTGAGCTTGAGTTACCAACAACTATTAAGTCTAAGCTGTTTACTGGTTGTTCAGTAATATCAGAAACTAATACATATTTACTATTAACATAGCAAACCCTTGCAGCTCCTATCGGTCCATTAAATGGAAGTCCTGATATACTAAGAGCTGCTGATACCCCTATTAAAGAAACTATATCAGAAGTAACTTGAGGATTTAAAGATAAAACAGTAGCAACTATTTGAACTTCAGTTAGGAATCTATCTGGAAATAAAGGCCGTATCGAACGATCTATTAAACGAGCTATTAGTATTTCAGACTCACTAGGACGTCCTTCTCTTCTATAAAAGCCACTTGGAATTCGACCAACAGCATATGTACGTTCTTGATAGTTTACAGTTAATGGGAAGAGCTCCTGAGAATGCTTTATATGTTTAGAATATACAGCTGTTACTAAAACTATTGTATCGCTCATATTAACTAATACAGAAGCGTCTGCCTGTTTAGCTATTACGCCTGTTTCTAAGATAACATCATGTTTACCATAGCTAAATATATGTTTGGTTGGTCTTATCAATATAATATCCTTAGTGCAGTTTAGTTAATAGTTATTATATTATATGCTAAATAAACCTAACTCTAATATGTAGTTAACCCATAGATATATGGTTCATCAATATATACGCTAGTCTCAAAAGAGATCAAAAGAATACTCCCAACTTCCTCTATAGATACTATAATAACCATTAGTAGATAAGAGCTCTAACATCCTAATAAGACTGTCCTT
>NZ_MKGN01000021.1 GCF_002682985.1 Candidatus Tremblayella phenacoccinincola | reverse complement strand
CTGACCTAAGAATAGACACATTTCGTTCTTCAGGGGCTGGAGGACAGCATGTTAATAAAACAGAGTCAGCTGTTAGGATAACACACTTACCAACTAATATAACAACTCAGTGTCAAAGCAGTAGATCTCAACATAGGAATAAAGAATATGCGTTAAAGCAGTTGAAGTCTAAGCTATATCAGTTTGAACTCTCTAAAAAGACTATTGAAAAGAAAACCATTGAGGCCTCTAAGTTTAGTATTAGTTGGGGTAATCAAATTAGATCATATATTTTAGATAGTTCACTTGTTAAAGACCTTCGTACAGATTTAGAAACACGAGATGTTCAGTCAGTATTAAATGGTAATATAGATATGTTTATTATAGAAACTCTTAGGTATGGTTTATAAGGAGCGTTATATGGATATGTTTATTATAGAACCTCTTAGGTATGGTTCATCTATACAATATAGAATATCAAAAGCCTTTATTGATAGTGAGTATTATAGACGTAAATATAAGTTGTTAAGCTTGTGTTCTATAAAAGCTTCTACTATATATCCAAATAGCTTTCGCAGAAATACCATAGCTAATAGAATACGTTTAAGCTATTCTAATAAACCCAAAGAGCTTTTAACTATATTAAATCTTAACATAGCAACTGCTGGTAGAATAACTAATATACGCAGCTTTGGTAAACTATCTTTTCTGACTCTACAAGATACGGGTGGTTATATACAGCTATACATATCTTGTGACACCTGTTCTACATATAAAGAACAAGCTAACCTATTAGAATTAGGAGATATAGTTGGTGCTTGTGGTAAGCTATTTAAAACAAAAGCAGGAGAGCTATCTATATGTTGCTATGATATACGTCTATTAACTAAACCTGTTAGGCCTTTACCTAATAAATATCATGGACTAATAAATAAAGAACTATGTTATCGACAACGGTATTTAGACTTAGTTTATAATGAAAGAGCTCGATATATATTTAAAGCTAGAACACATATTATATCAGAACTACGAAGCTATATGTTGAGCAATAGCTATATTGAAGTAGAAACTCCTATGATGCACTTAATACCAGGAGGTGCCCTTGCACGACCATTCATCACTCATCATAATACTTTGAATATTGATATGTATTTACGGGTAGCACCTGAACTATATATGAAACGCTTGGTAGTAGGTGGTTTTGAAAAGATATTTGAAATTAACCGTAGCTTTCGAAACGAAGGACTTTCAGCTTACCATAATCCTGAGTTTACTATGATGGAACTATATATGGCTTATGCTAACTATATTGTACTTATGGAGTTAGTTGAAGACCTATTTAAATACATTACTAAAAGCATATTAGGTAGAAATACTATTAACTATGGTAATATTGTATTAGCTATTAGTAAAGCCTTTATTAAGATACCAATGTTAGAATCAATATGTAGCTTTTGTTCATCCATAACCTATGCTGATCTAACTGATATTAAGCTAACTAAAGATATTGCTAGCTCTTTAGATATTAAGCTAGAAAAGGAATGGGGTTTAGGTAAGGTTCAAACACATATATTTAAAAGAGTTGTGGAAAGCATGTTGAAACAGACTACCTTTATTATTAACTACCCTTCTGAAGTATCTCCTCTTGCGCGTCGTTTAGATAGAAATCCTTTTTTAAGTGAACGTTTTGAAGTGTTTATAAATGGTAAAGAAGTTGGTAATGGGTTTTCGGAGCTGAATGACTCAAGTGAACAATCATTAGCTTTTATAAACCAATTAAAAGAAAAAGAACCTAATGATAGGTTAGGCTTATATGAAGCTGACTATATTAAGTCTTTAGAATACGGACTACCACCAACTGCTGGATTAGGTATTGGTATAGATCGGTTAGTTATGGTTTTAGCTAATGCCAGTAATATACGAGATGTTATATTGTTTCCAACTATGCGGACTTTAAAAGCGATTCAATAAAGAACCGTATTAAGTGCTTGTTATTATGTTAGCTGGAATACCAACAGCTGTTTTACGGGTTGGGATTGAATGTAATACTACTGAACCAGCTCCTAGCTTTACTTTATTATCTATCTTTATATTACCTAATACTGATGTTCCAGCTCCAATAGTTACTTCTTCATTTATTTTAGGATGTCTGTTACCTTTTAGTTTACCAGAACCTCCTAATGTTACCTGCTGTAAAATAGAGATACCTTTCTTTAATACTGATGTTTCACCTATTACAACCCCAGTTGCATGATCAAATACTGTCCCATTATAAATATATGCAGCTGGGTGAATATCTATGTTTAGAACTACTGATATCTTATTTTGGATATAGGTAGATAAGAGCTGTTTATTTCGATTCCAAAAGCAGCTGTATATACGATATACTACTATAGCGTGGAATCCTTTTAAATATAGCATTGGCATGATATACTTATTTATTATTGGATCTTTTAGGAATACCATATAGATATCTTGAATAGCAAATGGTTCTAGCTTTGGAATATACATATGTATATTATATAGCGTTCTTATAGTTATAGCTTTTATTATAGGATTGTCTTTTAGATTCTTTGTTAAGCTATACAATAATGAGCTGTTAAATGCTTTATGTCCTATAAATCTATTGTAGAGGGGCTTTTTTAGTATAGACTCATAGCCTGTTAATAGCTTAGCTTCTAACTTAATAGTATTCCATATTAGCTTTATCTTTTTACCATACATACACGCTTTCTTGAATACATAATGGGAGAAATGTCTGGGGGCTTCTAGCTTAATGTTATTATTAATCTTCAAGATACCTACTGTCGGTGAGAGAGGATTTGAACCTCCGACCCACTGGTCCCAAACCAGTTACGCTACCAAGCTGCGCTACTCACCGGCTTAACCGTATATTGCGAAGAAAGGGACTCGAACCCTTATAGATTAAGATACTAGCTTCTGAGACTAGTGCGTTTACCAGTTTCGCCACCTTCGCTTATAGGATTGGAGGTGACTGATGGGGGTTGAACCCACGACCACTGGATTCACAAGCCAGTATTCTAACCAACTGAACTACAGTCACCTTAAGAATGTTCTAATTGAAGAACAGCTGTTTGTTGATTAGTAAGCTAATGTAAGCCACATTCTCTTTTTATACCATAAAACCTTGTGGCTTCTTCTTTCATACCAACTTTATATACGCAAGTAGTATGAACATCTCCTAATGAAACATATCCTATATTCCATAATGGGTTATAGGTTATCTTATATTTCCTTAACAAAAAGAATAGGTCTCGTCCGTTTAAATCAATAATTGGTAGCAGCTTAAATATGTTGTTGTTAATAGTTAATGCTAATAACTTAAACCTACTATTAGACTGTTCATTACGTAAGCCAGCAATCCATGTTTTTATGTTATGCTTTTTTAGGATATAATTCATTGGGTTAACCTTATTTAGTTTATTATAAAGGATAATGCCTTCTTTCCCTTTAGACCATAGCTTTCCGTATTTTAGCTCTTGCCATTTACTAGAGATATTAGAGCGGTTTATATATGTATTTAGGTTTAGTTTAAGGGTTAGCTTTTCAATATGTCTATATGTTTCTCTAAATAGGTATCCAGTATCTATTACTATTATATAAACACCTGGTATTTGGTAAGTTATTAGTTTTAGGATAGCAGCTGATTGTATACCAAAACTAGAAGAAAGGATGGCTTTTTGAGGTAGTGTTTCAAATGACCATCTTACTCTTTTTAATGTTGTTAAGTCTTTTAGCTGTTTATTTAGAGATAATGCTATTCTTTTTATTAGGTCTTTATTAAGGTAAAGAAAGCTATGTTTTAGTTCTACCATAGAGCTATATACTATAAAAGTCTTTAGATGAGTTTATAACAGGTCTTATTAGTTTTGTTCTTATGATAAAGCTCCCAAATGGTTCATTAGGTCTTTTATTGTTAACCCAGCTTTTAGAGGCTTTGCTTATAGCTTTTAAGATATCTTTTTCATTAGCATTTTCTATATAGAGCTTTGGAATACGTGTTCCTTCATAGTTCCCTCCTAGATAAACATTATACTTCCCAATGGATTTACCTACTAAACATATTTCAGAAAGCATACTTCTACTACATCCATTAGGACATCCAGATATTCTTAATATGATAGAATCCTTATGTACATTATTATGAAGCATAATCTTTTCTAGCTTGTTAAGAAATGGTACTAAGAACCTTTCAGCTTCTGCCATAGCTAAAGGACAGGTAGGAAATGAAACACAAGCCATTGCTTTTCTTTTATGTATAGACTCTTTTATGTTAATTAGCTTATAGGTTTTAATGATACTTTCTAGCTTAGGTTTAGAGACGGACCTAACATCAGTAATAACTATATTTTGGTTTGGTGTTATACAAAAGCTTTTATTATGTATTTTAGATATCTTTTCTAGACCAGTTTTTAGAAGCTTATCTTGATAATCAACAACACGTCCATTTTGAACGTATATATTTAAATACCAGCTTTTATCATTTCCTTTTAGCCACCCAATACTATCATTGCGTTTGTTAAAACTATAAGGATAGACATAGCTTAGGTTTAAGTTAGCTCTTTTTTCTATCTCTTTTCTAAATAAGCTAATACTAACTTTATCTAATGTATATCTTGTCCTTGCAGCTTTTCTATTAACTCTATTACCATAGTCGCGCTGAATAGTAATAATTGCTTCTGATACTTTTAATGTCTCGTTTAAGAAGATAAACCCTATTTCGTTAGCCTTTTTTGGATATGTTTGTTTATCATTATGAACAATAGATAAGCCACCTCCTACTATTATATTAAATCCTATTAACTTATTTAGCTTATTAACTGCAATAAAACCAATATCATTTGAATATATGTCTACGTCATTTACTGGTGGAATGGCTATTGCTATCTTAAACTTTCTAGGCAAGTAATTATTACCTAATATAGGTTCATCTTTTATTAGGGTTGTTTTCTTATCTTTTAACCATAGTTCTGCATATGCCTTGCTTTTAGGAAGTAAATGAGTTGCTATCTTTATTGACCAGCTCCAACAGTTAATATAGCTAATATGGGACTTAGGACTAAAAGAACATAATATGTTTCTATTTACATCTCCAGCAGTAGCAATAGAGTCTAGTTCTATTTTGTTTAATATCTTATGCATAGCTTTTATATTAGCTTTTAAAATACCATGAAGCTGAAACGTTTGTCTAGTTGTTAGTCTTATATTATTATACAATGTAGACTCAGTAGCAAGCTTATTTATTTTAAACCATTGATTTGCAGTTATTATGCCTCCAGGTAATCTACATCTTAACATTATAGTTACTAAAGGTTCTAGCTTTTGTTTTAAACGTTCTTTTCTAAGGTCTCTATCATCTTGTTGATACATACCATGAAACCTAATAAGTTGAGAGTTGTTATAGTTAAAGCCTCCTGTTATATTAGCTTCTATATCTTTTACTATAGACCCACGTAGTAAGCTGCTTTCTTTTTTCAGTAGTTCATTATTAGACATATTAGGCTTATTACTAATAAACATCTTTTTGGTATTGTTGGTTAGCTTTCATTATATTTAATATTATTATTGCCTTTATATATGATATGTTATTGTTTTCACATAAGACATTAATTATAGCAGCTTCTAACTCAAAAGCCATATAGTTAGCATTACCGCATATATAGATGGTTGTGGGTTCTTTTATCCAAAGCCATATATTATGTTCTTTTATTCTTATAAGGTCTTGTATATATGTTTTTATAGCTTGATCTCTAGACCATACTAGAGTTAGTTTACTTAAGATGTTAGCTTTTATATAGCTTTTCCATTCTGTTTGATATAAAAAGTCATTATTAAAGCTTGGGTTTCCAAAGAATAACCAACATCTTTTAAAGCTAGAGACTATCTTATTATGAAGTATAAAAGATCTGAATGGGGCAATACCAGTTCCAGAGCCAAACATGATTATTGGCATATGCTTGGGTTTGGGTATAGAAAAGCTGTTATTATTTTGAACAGCTACTTTAAGATTGGGTATATATGAAGCATATCTTATTAAGTAGTTACTAGTATTTCCTTTTCTTGTATAGCTATCTATATTGTATTCAATTAGGTTTACTGTTAAATGAACCTCTTTATTGGTGTCTAGCTGTGATGAAGCTATTGAATATAGTCTTGGCTTTAGTCTATTTAGAATAGCTATTAAGATGTTAGCATTTAGAGATAGCTTTATATATCTTAAGAAGTCTATAGTTGAGATATGTTTAATAGCATTTATTATAATGTTATTGCTTTTTAGTAGCATTTGTAGATGATCACATTTTGAACCTATAACAGCCTTTTCTATTACTATTAAGCTAGGTTGAGTAACTTCGAAATAGGATCTTATTAGGGTGTTAATAAGAACTTTATTCCTACTAATATATACATATTCATCTATACTAGTCCTTAAGTATTTAGATGCTTCTTTAACTAAAGGTTCTTCATTATTATTTAAAACACTTAAAGAAGCTCCTGGAATATAGGGTATGTCATTGTCAATATTAAGCTCTATATGGAAGGTCTTTTTTATTGAATAGTTACTAGTTATCTTTTTTATGGTTGATAAGCTAGCTAAATATAGAGTTCTTCTATTACATATATTAGAGCGGTTTACCTTAGAATTGGTTAGAGCTATATTATTAGTTGTATTAGCAGCTGTATTATATTCTTCTTTTAATAGCTTTATTAGCCTTTTCTTCCATAGTTCAAACACGTCTTTATAGTTAATATCAGCATCTATTCTTTTATATATTCTTTTACCCCCTAGTTCAGCTAGCCTATAGTCGAAGTCCTTTCCTATCTTAGAGAAGTGTTTATATGTGCTATCTCCTAAGCTAAAGACTGCATATTTTGTATTTATCAATAAAGGAGCTTTTATTGAAAATAGGTAGTTATATAGTTCAACTGCTTCTTCTGGAGGTTCTCCTTCTCCATATGTTGAAGTTATAACTATTAACAACCTTTCTTTGCTTATGTTTTTAAAGTCATAGTCACAAGCTTTATAGTTTATGGTTTTTATGCTTTCCCTAATAAAAGCATTATATAATAGGCTTGCTAGCTCGCGAGAGTTTCCAGTTTGAGAAGCAGATATTATTGTAGTTTCCATATTAAGCTATAAAGGGTTATTAACTATAATGACTATAATTATGACAGCTTATTCTTTATATAATAACTAACTATAAAAGCTTATTAACCACAATATATGACAGCTATAGTATATGGTATTCATGTGATAATGAACATATTAGAAAGAGCTCCCGATATGGTTGAATATGTTTCTATATTAGAAAGTAAAAAGCCTATCCATTTAAAGATGTTATTAAAGCTAAAAAGATACCATATAGGTTTTAATATAGTTAATAAGGACTGGTTTTATAAGCATATAAAAGCTAATGTTGTTCATCAAGGTATTGTTGCATATATTAGGTCTAATAGAAACCATAATAAAGATAGCTTTACTGAGTTGTTATATATGTATAGAAATAAGCTATTATTGTTAATACTTGATGGTATTGTTGACTCTCGTAATTTAGGTTCTTGTTTGAGAAGTGCTAATGCAGCTGGTGTTCACGGAGTTATTATAACACACCACAAGGCAGTTCATTTTAATGAAGTAGCTAAAAAAGCAGCTACCTTTTCTGTTAGTAAGAGCCCTATATATTATGTTAGTAGCTTATCTAAGGTAATATACATATTAAAGAAAGATAGAGTATATATAGTTGGAACATCAGATAAATCTAAGAGTAGTATATATAGTTTAAAGCTAGGTTTAGGTTCTATTGCTGTTATTATGGGAAGTGAAAGTAAAGGCATTCGTAAGCCCATATATAAAGCCTGTGATATAGTTGCTAGTATTCCAATGGTTGGGTCAGTGGCTTCTCTTAATGTCTCTGTTGCCACTGGAGTCTTTTTATTTGAGATATTACGACAGAGACTGTTAACTATATGGGAGATCAAAGAAAGATAGGTTCTATACCGGCTGTCTATAGTTCTTATTATATATACCAACTTCTAGAAATGGTTGTTAGCTTATTAATCCATACGGAGGAGTGGCCGAGTGGTTTAAGGCACTAGTCTTGAAAGCTAGCAATGTGAAAGCATTCTAGAGTTCGAATCTCTACTCCTCCAGCTATATATGGTTTAGTTAGGTTTAGTAGCTTAATATGTATTGGTTTTATTGGACTCTAAGCAACATAGACCATAGACCAGACTTTAACCCGAGACATGTGGAGGAATGCGGTATGCTTTTAGTATGTACGTCAGAGTGGTGTCAGAACTTCTTAGATATAATGCCTGAACTAACATCATCCAAACAGCATATAATCTCTTCTAGGAGTATAAAGGAATGCGCACCATATATTGCGGAGAGCTAAGGTCATTACATATTGGGAAAAGGATTACTATATGTGGATGGCTAAATAAGATAAGAAACCTTGGTAAGCTAATATTTTTAGAACTACGCGATATAAAAGGAATAGTTCAAGCATATATTGAGGTTGAAAATAAACCTATCTTTCTTAAGACATTAAAACTACATAATGAGCTTTGTATTCAATTAGACGGATTAGTTCGTGCTAGACCAATATCTCAAATAAATAATAGCATATCTACTGGGGATATAGAAGTATTAGCTATAGGTCTTTCTATATTAAATGAGTCTGACATACTACCTATTGATATATATAAGACTAATAATGAAGAACAAAGACTAAAGCATAGATATCTTGACTTACGTAGTAACTATATGTCGGATAACTTAATAAAACGTACTCATGTTATTAACTATATTAGAAAGCATATGAATCAAAAAGGCTTTTTAGATATTGAAACACCATATTTAAGTAAATACTCAACAGAGGGCTCTAGAGAATATATAATACCAAGTAGAACCCATAGAACCAAATATTATGTATTACCTCAGTCTCCTCAAGTATATAAACAGTTACTGATGGTTTCAGGGTATGATCGTTATTACCAAATAGTAAGATGCTTTCGAGATGAAGACTTAAGATCTGACCGACAACCAGAGTTTACTCAGTTAGATATTGAAACAGCTTTTATGAATGTCTATAAGCTACATGCTATATTAGAAGACCTAGTTAAAGACTTATGGTTAGAGTTTAAAGGCATTAAGCTAAATCACTTTTATAGAATGTCCTATAAAGAAGCTATATCTAGGTTTGGGACTGATAAGCCTGACTTAAGTAATCCTTTAGAATATGTTGATATTAAAGAACTTATTAGTAATGTAAACACAACAGCCGCAACATCCGCAAAAGACTATAAAGGAAAGATATTACACATACCTCATAATGTATTCCTAACAATAGATAAAGTTAATGAATATAAAGAGTATGTTGAAAAGATTAATAAACAAAGCTTTATATGGATAAAACTAACTAAACAGTCTTTTAATGAAGCTAATATAGAATCTAGCTTGGGTTTTGGTTCTCTTTTGATAAAAGCTATAAAGCATACAAATGCTAATATTGATGACTTTATATTTATTATATTCCTAACTAACCCCAGTGAACATAGCTTCTTAACTATATTAAAAGAAAAGATAGCAAAAGACTTACAGATACATATAAAAAGATGGTTTCCTGTTTGGATCACTGACTTCCCTTTATTTAGAAAAGCTGCTAATAATGAGTATATAGCTACACATCATCCATTTACAGCTCCAAAAAAGAACATAGACTTAACTAATGTTGACCCAATAGATATAGCTGCAAACTCATATGATTTGGTAATAAATGGATATGAAATAGGAAGTGGCTCTGTTCGAATCAATAGTTTTAATAACCAAAAGGCTGTTTTTAATATACTAAACCTTAGTAAGAAAGAACAGGAAGTATCCTATGGTTGTTTACTTAATGCTTTAAGATATGGAGCTCCTCCACACCTTGGGTTTGCTTTTGGGTTAGATAGGTTGTTAATGTTAATAGCTGGTTCAGAAAGTATTAAAGATGTAATAGCTTTCCCAAAAAGCAACTCTGGAACTGACTTAATGTTAAATGCTCCTAGTGAAATAGATAGAGCTTGTTATTAGAAGAGGAAGTATGTGAGGGAGTATGTGAGAATCTATTTGGTTTAATATACAGACGCTGCATATATTAGATATATATTTTAAAGCAGAGGAAAGTCCGGGTTTCATAGAGCAAGATGCCAGGTAACGCTGGGAGAGATTATCTACGAAAGCTGCAACAGAAACTATACCGCCTCTTAGGTAAGGGTGAAAGGTATGCTAAGAACATGCTATTATATTGGGAACAGCCTATATATGTAAGCTCCATCTGAAACAAAGCTAACTAAAAGTTCTAAAGGTATTGCTCGTATTGGGTTGGGTAGAATGCTTGAACTAATATGAGATTATTAGTCTAGATAAATGGATGTTTAATATACAGAACCCAGCTTATATTAGTTTCTTTTATATTGGTTAACCACAGGATAGGGATTCTTTAATGGGTTGGTTTCTATAGTGGAGTTAGGGTCAGTAGTAAACAGAAGAGGATGTTTGTGAGGGAGTATGTGTGGGAACTCTCAGTAGGAAAGGTATCCCGGAGAAGGTTGGGGTGGAAAGCAGTAGTATGTTCTGCTGTCAGTCTGTTCATTGTTTCGTTAGCTTCGTTAGCCTCATACATATACGATAGCCTCATCATACATACTTTAAGGCTGTTCTCCTAGACTATCAACCCT
>NZ_MKGN01000020.1 GCF_002682985.1 Candidatus Tremblayella phenacoccinincola | reverse complement strand
CTAAAAGGGAGAACCAATGTTAGCTGCATCTGTTAGGTTAGTGGTATGTATTATGATGTAGCTCCAGTCTTCTTTGTTAGCTTCACTTCGAACATGCATACACACCTAACAACCGCTTCTCAATAATGAGACCTAACCTACATACTTGGCTAACCTTTTACATCGGTAGGCTTAATAAATAATAACTACTAACACCCGCTACCCAGTCTTAGATGAACCATAGCAAAAGAGCTTCCTATAGAACCTATGAACATAGCACATATCCTAGGCTTTCCAAGAGTTGGTTTTAACCGAGAGCTTAAGTTTATCCTAGAGTCCTATTGGAAAAACAGAACTTCAGAAACCAAAGAGATGCTTTTTAAAACAAGAAAGGAGATATGTCTAAAAGCCTGGAGAATGCAAAAGCTGTTACGTTTAGACTTCTTAACTGTAGGTGACTTCTCTTTTTATGATCATGTTTTAAGTACTCTGTGTGGTTTAGGAGGACTTCCAAAAAGATATGGCTTCAATGTTAAAAGCCCTTCCATTGATAACTACTTTGATGCTGCTAGAGGGATTAATAACTTTAAAGCTATGGACTTGAAGAAATGGTTTAATACTAACTATCATTATTTAGTTCCTGAATATACATCTGGAATGGAGTTCAACGCAGAGTTTACTTGGTTGTTAGAAGAAATAGATCTGGCAAAAGCGATTCAACATCCAATCAAAGTATGTATGTTAGGACCAGTTTCACTCTTGTGGCTTGGTAAAGAATACGGAGACTTATCTAATAGAGTTGAAGTACTTCCAAGACTGCTAGAGGCATACAAAAGGGTACTGATGAACATTAAGCTTAAAGGAGTTGAGTGGGTTCAACTTGAAGAACCAATAGCTTCCTTCAGTCTACCTGCTGTTTGGCGTATAGCTTTAAGAACAGCATATGAACAGCTGGCTTCTTGTTCTCCAAAGATACTATTTACTTCCTATTATGCATTCCCAACTGAGATGTATACATTCATCAAGTCTTTACCAGCAGCTGGGTTTCACTTTGATATTACCAATAACGTTTCAATTAACCAGTTAGAGACTTATCCATCAGACAAAGTATTATCGGTAGGCATTGTCAACGGTAGGGACGTCTGGAAGAATGATCTTAAACGGTCCATACATAGAATTGAAAGGCTTCGTAGTAAAATAAGAAGTGAGATGTGGGTTTCTACTAGCTGTCCTTTATTGCATGTTCCTTGTGATCTTTCAACAGAAGGTAAAGTTAGTGAAAGCCTCAAACGTAAGCTATCTTTTGGGGTCCAGAAGATACAAGAAGTCGTTACCATCAAAGAGCACTTAACGAGCCAGATGTCAACCATTGCAGGCTCGAGCTTAGTAAAAGAAACCCACTTCAACCCCAGAGTTGGCTTCTACACTGAGGATTTAGAAAGCGAATGTTGCTTCAAGAGGCTGAACTATTTGGATCGTATAAAACTACAGAAGCCCATTAGTAATCTCCCAATATACCCAACAACCACAGTAGGTTCCTTCCCACAAACTGAACACATTAGAAAGATACGCTCACTGTTTAAAAAAGGAAACCTAAGCCAAAAAGAATACATAACAACCCTAAAGTCCGAAGTCAGCTTCATAATAAAGAAGCAGGCAGTTTATGGGTTAGATGTTTTTGTTCATGGAGAGGTGGAACGAAATGATATGGTCGAGTATTTTGGAGAGCTAGTTGAAGGGTTTATGATAACTGAAAACGGTTGGATTCAAAGCTTTGGGTCAAGATGCACTAAGCCTCCAATAGTTTTTAAGGATCTATCTTTCATTAGGCCAATCACTGTTTACTGGTCAAAGTACGCACAAAGCTTAACCAACAAGCCAGTAAAAGGCATGGTAACAGGACCAATGACTATTCTAAACTGGTCTTTCCTAAGGAAAACCCAAACAATACAAGAGCTGTCCTTGCAAATAGCCTCTGTCCTAAGAAAAGAAGTAACTCTACTAGAGAACCATGGTACAAGAGCTGTTCAGGTTGACGAACCTGCAATAAGAGAAGGCTTACCGTTGCTGTATGAGAATTGGAATCAATACTTAAGCTGGTCTGTTAAAGCCTTTCATATAGTTTCATCTGGAATATCAGCATCAACACAAATACATACGCACCTTTGCTATTCAGAGTTTGGAGAAATAGTAGATACGCTAGTAAAGCTGGATACGGATGTAATATCAATTGAAGCAGCACGTTCAAACATGTTTCTGTTGGAACCGTTCAAAGAATGTGGGTTTACTAATGAAATTGGTCCTGGTGTTTATGACATACATTCACCAATGATTCCTAGCGTTGAAGAAGTTTTACTTAGGGTCAAATATATCACTACATGCATACCCAAGGAAAGAATTTGGATTAACCCAGACTGCGGATTGAAAACCAGAACGTGGTCTCAAGTTGACAAGTCATTAGCTAATATGGTGAAAGCTACCAAAGTTGCAAGACTGCAAGAACCAACCATTTAGGTAATTCCTTTTTGAGAGGTAGTCATTGAGTTAGGAGCTAAGAACCCAACAATGAATGCAGATGTTAAAAGCTTTTACTGCAAGGCTTCATCTGTTGGTCATATACGTAGTTTCGTTGTTAAACCAATTCAAGAGCTACATATGATGCATACATATAATAACTTAAATAGGAAACCATGTTGGGCAAGACTCAGATTAGGCACCAGCCGTAAACACTACAATGAAACAAAAGTAATATTAGGAACCAGTAAAGCTAGATCGATTTGTCAGGATGCGTGTTGTCCAAATATGTATCTATGTTTTAAAAGTAAGTCAGCAGCTTTTATAGTTATGGGAGCTAGCTGCACAAGAAGTTGCACATTTTGTAGTGTCCTCAAAGAGCGTTTATTGTTCTTAAACCCACTAGAGCCTTTCTATATTATCAGAGTTCTAAGAAGCATACATTTAAACCATGTTGTAATGACTAGTGTTAATAGAGATGACTTGTCAGATGGAGGAGTTGAGCAGTTTATTAGGAGTGTAGTTGAGCTTAAAAGAAATTACCCTAAGCTGTCCACTGAGTTGTTAGTTCCTGACTTCAAAAGTAATCTTAAGTCTGTGTGTAATGGGTTTAAGGGAAAGCTACCAAACATTCTTAATCATAACATAGAAACGGTACCTAGACTGTATGCTAATGTTAAGCTTGGTACCGAATACTTAAACTCAGCTTTGCTGCTAGGTCAGTTCAAAAGATTCAATCAACACTCCAACTCTAAGACTGGTATTATATTAGGTTTTGGAGAAGCTGCTGGAGAAGCTTTGATCACTGTTTGTGACCTTAGAAACTGTGGAATAACCTATTTAACTCTCGGACAGCTTCTTAAGTCCTCTCATCATAAACCTACACCAAACAAGCATCTACATCCTAACCTATTTAAGATATATAAAAAGATAGCTCTCCAAATAGGAATACCTGTTGTAGCTTCTGAAGTTATGGTACGTTCCTCATTAAAACTATCTTAACGTGAGTCCTTACGTCTAATTCTAACTGCAGCTGCTAACTCTTTAAACATATCAACACTATCAGGCCAACCAATACATGCGTCTGTAATACTTTTACCATAGCTAGCTTTACAGCCACATCCACAAACACTATCGCATTCACTGCTCGTTTGTTTTCCTTCCGTTAAGTAAGATTCCATCATAACTCCCAAGATCTTTCTTTCACCATTGTTTATTTGTTTTATTACCTCTTTGCACACTCTTGCTTGTTCAACATGGTTCGACTTACTGTTAGAATGACTAACATCTATTAAAACCTTGCTCTTTAGGCCAGTAAGCATTAAATATGTACTAGCGTTATTGATGCTTTGAGAGTCATAGTTAGTTGTTTTATGACCACCTCTTAGAATCAAGTGACAGCTACTGTTCCCATCGGTTGCAAAGGTCGATGGTTTACCAGCTTTATTAACGGAAAGAAAGTAGTGTGGACATCCAGCTGCTGTTATCGAATTAATAGTAGTTGAGATAGCTCCTTCTGTATTGTTTTTAAAACCAACAGTAAAGGGTAAACCCGATGCTATTTCCCTATGGGTCTGAGACTCAGTAGTACGTGCTCCTATAGCACCCCAGGATATCAGGTCATGTATAAACCACACAGCTATTGGATTCAAACACTCAGCGCCTATTGGTACATTAGCTTTGTTAATTTGAAGATATAACTTCCTTGAAGCTTCTAAACCATTGTCGATAGCAGAACTCCTATCAAGATATGGATCATTTAGCAGGCCTTTCCAACCTACAGACGTTCTAGGCTTTTCAAGAAATGCTCTCATAATAACTTCAAGGTCTTGTTGTAGTTGAGCTCTTACCTTTGAAAGCCTATAGCAGTAGTCCATTGTAGACTCTACATCATGTATTGAACACGGACCTATTATTACTATTACTCTGTTATCGACGTCATTTACAATTCTTTTAACAGAGCTTCTCACGGTTCTAATGAAGTTTACGGTTCTTACGTTTACTTTAAGCTTTTCTTTTAAGGTTGATGGGTCAACACATTCGAACGTTCTACTTCTCATTTGTTGTTCCTCCTTAGAGAATGTATCTATGGTGAGCTCAGTTAATACAACATCGTAATTCAACAGAATGTGAGCTGTGAACCACTTTGGGGGAGGCTTCTTGGGTTGCTGTTCAATGCTAACCGCTTAACAAACCATAGACCATGATAAACAAAACGTATAACCGACAAGCCTGTTCCAGACCGGAATGCTTTATCAACAATCCCAACTGTCTTTAGAGGGGAAGAAGCATTCTAAGAACCAACCATTGTTAGAAGTCAGTATCATCAGGAACATCAATACTAGAACCAATAGAACCAATAGCATCAACTGAACCAGACAACATTGTGGCCTCAGGCTTACATAAAGGCCACTTAATATACGATCGTATAGTTAGACCCGCTTTAGTAATAGCTTCAAGGAAAGCGTAATATTCTTAATCAACATGACATCTGGAGACTAAATGACTAAGATTATAGGTATAGACCTTGGAACAACAAACTCATGCGTAGCAGTAATGGAAGGCAGCAAGCCAAGAGTTATTGAGAATTCTGAAGGTTCCCGTACTACCCCTTCTGTAGTAGCATATCAAAGCAATAACGAGGTTTTAGTTGGAGCTCCTGCTAAGCGTCAGTCTATCACAAACCCACAGAACACCTTATTTGCCATCAAGCGTTTAATTGGACGTCGGTTCGAGGATAAAGAGGTTCAGAAAGATATAAATATAATGCCGTACAATATAGTAAAAGCTGATAACTCTGATGCTTGGATAGAGATTAGGGGTAGAAAGATAGCACCACCTCAAATATCTGCTGAGATACTACGAAAGATGAAGAGAACGGCTGAAGACTACCTAGGGGAACTAGTTAAGTCAGCTGTAATTACAGTTCCTGCCTACTTCAATGACAGCCAAAGACAAGCAACAAAGGACGCGGGAAGAATAGCAGGTCTTGAGATTAAAAGAATAATTAATGAACCAACAGCAGCTGCTTTAGCTTATGGTCTTGATAAAATAGAAGTGAAAGACCGCAAGATTGCAGTATATGACCTTGGTGGTGGTACGTTTGACATATCAGTTATTGAGATTGCTGATGTTGATGGAGAAAAGCAGTTTGAGGTTCTTGCGACCAACGGTGATACTTTTCTTGGAGGTGAAGACTTCGATCAGAGAGTCATGGAACATATAATAAGTGAATTCAAAAAGGACCAAGGTGTTGATCTTCGTAATGATATCTTGGCTCTACAAAGACTTAAAGAGGTTGCCGAAAAAGCAAAGATAGAGCTTTCGTCCAGCCAACAGACCGAAGTTAACCTACCATACATAACTGCCGATAAAGCTGGACCAAAGCATTTACACCTTAAAATGACATGCGCAAAGCTGGAATCATTGGTTGAAGACTTGATTGAAAAAACTATGGAACCCTGCAGAATAGCTCTCAAAGACGCTAAGCTAAACAAGTCTGAAATAGATGATATCATTCTCGTAGGTGGTCAAACTAGAATGCCGAAGGTTGTAGAGAGAGTTAAACGCTTCTTCAAGAAAGAACCTAGAAGAGATATTAACCCAGATGAAGCAGTAGCTATTGGGGCAGCAATTCAAGGACAAGTCTTATCAGGTGAGCGAAAGGACGTTCTTTTGTTAGATGTAACACCATTGTCCTTAGGTATAGAAACCTTGGGTGGCATAATGACAAAGATGATAAGCAAAAACACCACCATTCCAACTAAACACTCACAGGTCTACTCAACAGCTGAAGATAACCAACCTTCAGTAACCATAAAGGTATTCCAAGGTGAACGTGAAATAGCTGCTAAGAACAAGCTTTTAGGAGAGTTTAACCTTGAAGGCATTCCTCCTTCCCCTAGAGGCATCCCTCAAATCGAGGTAACGTTCGATATTGATGCTAACGGAATATTGCACGTTAATGCTAAAGATAAAGCAACAGGTAAAGAGAATAAGATTACAATAAAGGCTAACTCAGGTTTATCAGAGTCCGAAATATCAAAGATGGTTGAAGACGCAAAGCTAAACGAAGAGGAGGACAGGAAGCTAAAAGAGCTCGTTAATTCCAAAAACCAAGGAGATGCTTTAGTTCATAGTACCAAGAAGTCATTAAAGGAATACGGCAGCAAGCTTAAAACTGATGTTCGTGAAAAGATAGAAACATCAATTAAGTCTCTTGAAGATGCTCTGAAGTCTGACGATAAGTCCATAATTGATTCAAGAGTCAAACATCTTATTGAAGAGTCAAGAGTCATTGGAGAACAAATGTATGCTACCAAAAAAGAACCCACTAAAGACCAAGACAGTCCTAAAGAAAGTGAAAACAATATTGTAGATGCCGACATCAAAAGCTAACATAAGTCCATAAAAGCGTTTGTAATGGGAACGGAACGACAAGCTTGTTCTCTTTGTTCATCTAATGCAGGATATCTGAAGGAATGTCAGAAAGGGATTATTACGAAGTGCTGGGTTTAGATAGGAAGTCAAGTGACGAAGAAATAAAGAAATCATATAGAAAGCTTGCTATGAAGTATCATCCAGATAGAAACGCAGACAGCAGTTCCGAAGCCTGTTTTAAGGAAGTAAAGAGAGCCTATGAGGTCTTGTCGGATAGAAGGAAACGCGCATTGTACGATCAATACGGACATAGCTTAGGAGAGCAGTCAGCGGCAGGAGATATGGGTCATGGGTTTGGGGGTTTCACTGGAACGGTTGAAGACATCTTTGCAGACTTCTTTGGTGGTTCCAGCTCTAACCGAAGGAAGAAAAGAGTTAATAGGGGTACCGATGTGTTTGCTAAAGCTGAGCTATCTTTAGAGGAAGCTATCCGGGGTCATGAGGTAAAGGTTCATCTCTCAAGGCACATATTGTGCAACGCTTGTAATGGTGCAGGAACGAAAGCTGGTACAAAGCCTAAAACATGCACAAGCTGCGCAGGTCTTGGAGTCAACCACATATCTCAAGGCTTCTTTAGCATTCAGCAACCTTGTACTTCTTGTCATGGTGTAGGTACAGTAATAACAAATCCATGCGTTAGCTGCAAGGGTTCTGGTAGAATAAAAGAAAGAAAGAGATTATCAGTTAAAATACCAAGTGGCATTGAAAGTGGTATGAAGGTTAGAGTTTCTGGTCACGGAGATGTTAGCTTTTCAGGCATATACGGAGATCTTTTTGTTGAGGTTAATGTAAAACAACACCAACTTTATGAACGAAATGGAAGTGATCTACATTGTCATGTCCCTATAAAGTTTACCGTTGCTGCATTAGGCGGAGATATTAGTATTCCCACTCTTTTAGGAAGTAACGTCACATTTAACATTCCAGAAGGGACTCAAAACAATAGGATATTCAGAGTAAAGGACAAAGGAGCTAAAAGCATTAGGTCTAACATGAATGGAAGTCTGTATGTTCACGTTTTAATTGAAGTACCTATAAAGCTAAGTGAATACCAACGTAGTATATTAATGGAATTTGAAAGAGCAACCCGAGATGAACTGAAACATAGCCCGATGCAGAAGAGTTGGTTGGAGAAGCTTAAAGCACATCATTAACTCTCTTGGTAAAAGCCGCTACATTGGAATTCATTTGAAAGGCTAAAAGTAGAACCTCGAATCCAAGGAACAGTAGTCATACTTCGGGTCATCCTGATGATGCTGTTGTTGATGATGATGCTGTTGTTGATGATGCTGTTGTTGATGATGATGCTGTTGTTGATGATGATGCTGTTGCAGCTTTTTTAGCCTTTATAGACAGCATGTTAAGTAATAATGAGTTCTTCAGTTGCTCCTGCATAGATAACGCAACTTGTTCAGGAAGGAAAAGGTCTCTAACGTAAAATATATGCCTTTCCACTTCATATGCAAAGGTATCTAAAACTAAAGACCTAGGCATTCTGTTGCATAAGCAAATCACTTCTATCTCATATTTAACCAAAGTCCACAACAACCCAACAACTTTCTTTGGTTCTTTTACGAGCTTGATTGGTACTTTTATATTAACTCTATCGGTTTGGTTCACAGCTAAGAAGTCTATATGTATAACTGCTTCACTTACACAATGTCTCTGAACTGCTTTGGTAACTGCACAGCTTTTATATCTTTTATACACTGTATTTAGCACACAGCACATCCTTTGGTTTCCTTTTAAAAGCCTCTCAACGGCTTCTTGTTTTATAGAGACTGGGGCTGAAAAGATTCCACTTATGAAGCCTCGAACGTTGTTATCTTTCTTAGCTGCCAAGTTGCATTTACCAATCCATTTTCGATGCAGAGTTATTACGCTTAACATAACAGCTCACCTTTGGTAAAGAATTAATAACATCACTTGTCTATCACAGCTCTTAACGGCTTTTGTTTATTATGGACTACTTCCTCCCAATAAACCAGTTGTTAGTTCCCTTCTCCCACAGCTCCCTCATATCAAAAGGTTCTACTATATATTGTGGAAACACCTCCATAAAAGAATTCATAAAGAGTGTGTCTAAACCCATTAGAGACTATACCCATATACAGCAGGTTTTACTTCATAGGTTTAGGACTCAAAGAAGGTCTTTATAGTTGTTATTCTTTTATGTTGACCCCCGTGTTTAGCCCTTCAAACGACGGAACATTCTTAAGTTTCATAACCATTCAGCTTGAACGCATTTGAACACAGCTTTGATAACATTCTTAAGTATTCGGGAGTTATATACGTCAGAGTTTGATCCTGGCTCAGATTGAACGCTAGCGATATGCCTAACACATGCGAGTCGAACGGCAGCGGTTAAAAGAAGCATCTTCTTTGCCGGCGAGTGGCGAACGGGTGAGTAACACATTGGAACATGTCCTAAAGTGGGGGGGAGATAACCACTGGAAACGGTGGCTAATACCGCATAATGTCGTTAGACTAAAGTGGGGGAACTTCGGTTCTCACTCTTCAGGGGTGGCCAATGTCTGATTAGCTAGTTGGTGGAGTAAATGCCCACCAAGGCGACGATCAGTAGCTGGTCTGAGAGGATGGTCAGCCACACTGGAACTGAGACACGGTCCAGACTCCTACGGGAGACAGCAGTGGGGAATATTGGACAATGGGGGTAACCCTGATCCAGCAATATCGCGTGTGTGATGAAGGCCTCCGGGTTGTAAAGCACTTTTGTTCGGGAAGAAAGCCTACCTAACCAACAATTAAGTAGCATGACTGTACCGAAAGAATAAGCACCGGCTAACTACGTGCCAGCAGCCGCGGTAATACGTAGGGTGCAAGTGTTAATCGGAATCACTGGGCGTAAAGAGTGCGTAGGTTGTTTGTTAAGACTACTGGTGAAAGCCCTAGGCTCAATCTAGGAACTACTGTGGTGACTAACATTCTCGAGTATGGTAGAGGGGGTCAGAATTCCAGGAGTAGCGGTGAAATGCGTAGATATCTGGAGGAATACCAAAGGCGAAGGCAGATCCCTGGACCAATACTGACACTGAGGCACGAAAGCGTGGGGAGCAAACAGGATTAGATACCCTGGTAGTCCACGCCCTAAACGATGTCGATTAGTCATTGGAAGGACCCTTTTTCCTTTCAGTGTCGTAGCTAACGCATTAAATCGACCGCCTGGGAAGTACGACCGCAAGGTTAAAACTCAAAGGAATTGACGGGGACCTGAACAAGCGGTGAATGATGTGGATTAATTCGATGCAACGCGAAAAACCTTACCTACCTTTGACATGACCAAAGTTCTACCGAGAGGTGGAAGTACTCGTAAGAGGATTGGTTCACAGGTGCTGCATGGCTGTCGTCAGTTCGTGTCGTGAGATGTTAGGTTCAGTCCTGCAACGAACGCAACCCTTATCTTTAATTGCTCCTATTTTAACAGGCACTTTAAAGAAACTGCCAATGATAAGTTGGAGGAAGGTGGGGATTACGTCAAGTCAGCATGGCCTTTATAGGTAGGGCTTCACACGTCATGCAATGGTTAGAACAAAGAGCTGCAACTTCGTAAGAACTAGCCAATCTCACAAACCTAACCTCAGTACGAATTGCGGTCTGCAACTCGAGCGCATGAAGCCGGAATCGCTAGTAATCGTGGATCAGAATGCCACGGTGAATACGTTCTTAGGTCTTGTACACACCGCCCGTCACACCATGGAAGCGAGTCTTACCAGAAATGGTTAACCTAGTCCATATATCAGGAACCGGGAACCCATAAAGGCAAGGTTCATAACTGGGGTGAAGTCGTAACAAGGTAGCTGTAGGGGAACCTGTGGCTGGATTACCTCCTTTAACAACATATAAAAAGGGGAGCTGTTCGAACGTTCATGCTTTCTATCATTGTGGTTCTGTATGTAGGTTTAAGTAAGAAAGTGCACACGATGGATGCCTAGGTGATCACTGGCGAAGAAGGACGTTTCAGCCAACGCTAATCTTCGGAGAGCTGGCAAGAAAGCTTTGACCCGGAGGATTCCGAATGGGTAAACCTAAACTAACATAGCTTATCCTAAACTGAACACATAAGCTTAGGATGTTAACGTGGAGAACTGAACCATCTAAGTACCCACAGACAAAAGAAATCAAATGAGATTCCCTTAGTAGTGGCGAGCGAACAGGGATGAGCCGTGCATTTGGAGAGTATGCTTTGACTAACCGAACATTCTTGAACGAATGACCATAGGAGGTGATAGGCCTGTAGGTGAAAGTTAATACCGTACTGCATGCAGCAATAAGTAGAACGAGGCACGTGAAACCTTGTTTGAAGATAGGGGGTCCATTCTCTAAGGCTAAATACATGTGATCAACCGATAGCGAACTAGTACCGTGAGGGAAAGGTGAAAAGAATCCCCGAAAAGGAAGTGAAACAGAGCCTGAAATCATGTGCATACAAACAGTCGAAGCTTTTCTTAAGCCTATCTTCTAGGTTGATTCTAAGTAAAGTAACGACGTACCTTTTGTATAATGGGTCAGCGAGTTACATTCAATAGCAAGCTTAACTTAGTCAGGAAGGCATAGCGAAAGCGAGTCTTTAAGGGCGTCAAGTTGTTGAATGTAGACCCGAAACCAGGTGATCTAATCATGGGCAGGTTGAAGGTTAGGTAATACTAACTGGAGGACCGAACCCACTAGCGTTGCAAAGCTAGGGGACGACCTGTGATTAGGGGCGAAAGACCAATCAAACCTGGAGATAGCTGGTTCTCCCCGAAAGCTATTTAGGTAGCGCCTTATGAAATCACTCCTGGGGGTAGAGCACTGTAATGGCTTAGAGATCTTTAAGGGTTATCTTTCCATAGCAAACTACGAATACCAGAAAGAGTTCAATCATGGGAGACAGACGCTGGGTGATAACGTCCAGTGTCGAGAGGGAAACAACCCAGATCGCCATCTAAGGTCCCTAAATGTAGCTAAGTGTAAAACGAGGTGTCCAAGCAAAAACAATCAGGATGTGGGCTTAGAAGCAGTCATCATTTAAAGAAAGCGTAACAGCTCACTGATCTAGCTTGGATGCACGGAAGATATAACGGGGCTAAGCTGCATACCGAAGCTGCGAACATATAAAGCTATGTGGTAGGGGAGCGTTCCGTAAACCAACGAAGGTGCTTTGCTAGAAGTATTGGAGGTATCGGAAGTGCGAATGCTGACATGAGTAGCAAGAAAAGAGGTGAGAATCCTTTTCACCGAAAGCCCAAGGGTTCCTATGCAACGTTGTTCGTCATAGGGTAAGCCGAAGTCCTAAGGTGAGGCCAAAAGGCGTAATCGATGGTTAACAGGTTAATATTCCTGTGCCGTTAACACTATAGCGATGGGGTAACAAACTAAAGGTAACTAGCCAAGAGCGTGGACTCCTCTGGTTATTGTGTTGAAGGAATGCTTAGGAAAAGACCAAGCAGCTATTTGTACTATAATTCCCTGGTCACAATACGAGTCTAAAGTGGTTACTGATGGTTTCAGGAAAAGCCTCTAAGTGACTAAAAGTGTAGCGTTCGTACCGCAATCCAACGCAGGTGGGCAGGATGAAGATTCTAAGGTGTTTGAGAGAACTCAGGAGAAGGAACTCGGCAAATTGATACCGTAACTTAGGGAAAAGGTATGCCTCAAGAATAGCTGATACAACATCATAAAGTTCAAGAGGTTGCAATGAATCGGTGGCTGCGACTGTTTAATAAAAACACAGCACTCTGCTAACACGAAAGTGGATGTATAGGGTGTGACACCTGCTCAGTGCCAGAAGATTAATTGAGAAAGTGAAAGCTTTCAACTAAAGTCCTGGTAAACAGCGGCCGTAACTATAACGGTCCTAAGGTAGCGAAATTCCTTGTCGGGTAAGTTCCGACCTGCACGAATGGTGTAACGATGGCCATACTGTCTCCTCCTGAGACTCAGCGAAATTGAAATGGTTGTGATGATGCAATCTACCCGCGGCTAGACGGAAAGACCCCATGAACCTTTACTGTAGCTTTGCATTGAGATTTAAGTCGATCTGTATAGGATAGGTGGGAGGCTTTGAAGTGTGGACGCCAGTTTGTGCTGAGCCAACCTTGAAATACCACCCTTTTCAGCTTAGATGTCTAACCTGTTCCGTTAACCGGAATAGGAACAATGTATGGTGGGCAGTTTGACTGGGGCGGTCTCCTCCTAAAAAGTAACGGAGGAGCACAAAGGTACGCTAACTACGGACGGGAATCGTACTAATAGTGTAATGGCATAAGCGTGCTTAACTGTAAGACAAACGAGTCGAACAGATGCGAAAGCAGGTCATAGTGATCCGGTGGTTCTGTATGGAAGGGCCATCGCTCAACGAATAAAAGGTACTCTGGGGATAACAGGCTTATACCGCCCAAGAGTTCATATCGACGGCGGTGTTTGGCACCTCGATGTCGGCTCATCTCGTCCTGGGGCTGCAACAGGTCCCAAGGGTATGGCTGTTCGCCATTTAAAGAGGTACGTGAGCTGGGTTTAAAACGTCGTGAGACAGTTTGGTCCCTATCTACCGTGGGTGTTGGATATCTGAAGGAAGCTGTTTCTAGTACGAGAGGACCGGAACGGACAAACCTATTGTGTACGGGCTGTTAAACCATTGGCACTGCCCGGTAGCTACGTTTGGAAAAGATAACCGCTGAAAGCATATAAGCAGGAAGCTTGTCCTAAGATGAGATATCCCAGGCTATGTCCTAAAGGGTCGTTCTAGACTAGAACGTTGATAGGTTGGGTGTGCAAGCATAGTAATATGTTTAGCTAACCAATACTAATGAACCGTGAGGCTTAAACCTATATTTAATACAAGCCTGACATATACAGAAGATTGGAACCACACCTTCCCATTCCGAACAGGTTGAGTGAAACGGGCTTACGCTGAGAATAGTGTGGTCATGTTCCACGCAAAGGTAAGTAATGTCAGGCTCTTTCAGGTTCTAAAGGAGAGTCTATATCTATTAGACAGTAGCATTTATTAGACATCATAACCCTAAGGCAGTAGCGAGGGAGAACATAGGGGTGTTCTGGGTTAATCTCTGGAATGATTAGTAGGTGGTTCTGGATAGTAGGTAGTGGAGTTAGGGTCAGTAGTAAACAGAAGAGGATGTTTGTGAGGGAGTATGTGTGGGAACTCTCAGTAGGAAAGGTATCCCGGAGAAGGTTGGGGTGGAAAGCAGTAGTATGTTCTGCTGTCAGTCTGTTCATTGTTTCGTTAGCTTCGTTAGCCTCATACATATACGATAGCCTCATCATACATACTTTAAGGCTGTTCTCCTAGACTATCAACCCT
>NZ_MKGN01000002.1 GCF_002682985.1 Candidatus Tremblayella phenacoccinincola | reverse complement strand
TAAGCATATGGGTAGCCTCTACTCGAGAAAGGAATGGTTCATCAGCTATGTATGTGCTCTGTAGCTGTTAAGAACCAACGTATATCTGTCCTAGAGCCTGGTTCATCTAATAGCCTATAGATACATACCAATATAGACTGCCTTTTCAAGCTACAATGAACATCATACATACTAATCTACATACTAATATACAAAGGTTAACTAACAACACAAGAACACCAAGATCTCAGATGCGGAGGTTGGAATTGAACCAACGTCCTTCGGGTTATGAGCCCGATGAGCTGCCAAGCCTGCTCCACTCCGCTTTAGATGCGTATTATGTTTATTATATAATACCGAGGACGGGACTTGAACCCGTATACTTATAAAAGCATTACCACCTCAAAGTAACGCGACTACCTATTTCGCCACCTCGGTATTAAACACTTTCTCCCTCCTTCCTTTGAAGAGCTATCAACAAAAGTATCCCTATAAATGCTAACTATAAGCCTATCTCTTTAGCTACAATATAGGCCTCTCTAGAAAATATATGAGAAGCTTTTGGGGTTCGTATGTTAACCTTATTAAATATAGTTCTTAGCTTATTATAGATATTAGCAATCCTTTCTCCTTGAAATGCTTTTACTAGAAGACTACCTCCTGGTTTTAGAATAGTTAAACCTATTTTTAAAGCTATCTTTATAAGTTCTATTGTTTTAGGAATGTCAATAGAAGGTATGCCTGTAATAGCTGGAGACATATCTGATATAACTACGTCAGCTTTGGAGTCTTTTGTTTTTAAGTATATCTTTTCTAGAGTAGCTATATCAAAGCAGTTTCCTTGTATAAAATAGACCCCTTTTAGATTATCCATAGGTAGTATATCACAGGCTATGATTGAACCTTGTTTACCTATTTTATCCAACACATATTCTGACCATCCTCCCGGATTAGAACCAAGCTCTACTACTGTCATTCCTGGTTTTAATATGTTATCAGCTTTTTGAATATCATCTAGCTTAAACCAAGCTCGAGAACGGAGTCCTAACTTAATTGCTTTTAATGTATAATAATCAATGCTTTTAGTTGTCTTAATTAAGAGCTTTAAATACATTATTAACTTATAGTCCTTTATATAAAAGCAGCAACATTATAACATAAACCATAAAAGAACCTTAGACAGCCTGTTAACAACATGTCTATATATCAATGTACTTTTAACATATTGTGTTTCCTCAACCAAATTAAAAGCATAGAAATGACAACAGGTGTAATACCAGATATTCTTGAAGCCTGCCCAATAGTTGATGGGTGATGCTTGTTTAGTTTTTCAGTAGCTTCATTAGATAAGCCAGGTATATTATTATATTCAATATTATAAGGCATCTTTATTAGCTCATTACTTATGTTACGTTTAACAGCTTCATATTGTCGAACAATATAGCCAGAGTATTTAATTTGTATTTCAACCTCTTTAAAAGCATATACATCAATATATGGAAACCCTTTTGTAGTTAATAGCATATTATATGTTATAGATGGTCTTTTTAGTAAGCATTTACAGCTAACTTCTTTTAGTAATGGGTTTACTATAAGATTATTTATATAGCTACTAGCTTTTGTATTTGGATATATGAAAGCTTCTTTTAGCTTTTGGTGTATAGCTTCTATATTATTAGCCTTTGTACAATAGCTTCTCCAATGAGAATCACTAATCAAACCAAGCTTTCGTCCTATTTCAGTTAGCCTGAGATCTGCATTGTCTTCTCGTAATATTAGTCTATATTCTGCCCTTGAAGTAAATAGTCTATATGGTTCTTCAGCTCCTTGTGTGCATAAGTCATCTAATAATACTCCTAAATAAGCTTGATCTCGACGTGGTGTCCAAGCTTCTTTATTAAGACACATTCTAGCAGCATTTATTCCTGCTATAACTCCTTGACCTGCTGCTTCTTCGTAACCCGTGCTACCATTAACTTGTCCAGCAAGGAATAAGCCTTTAATTAGTTTACTTTCTAAGCTTAGTTTAAGATCTATAGGATTAATAAAGTCATATTCAATTGCGTAGCCAGGTGATATAATATGTGCTTTTTCTAATCCTTTTATTGTTCTTACTATATATCTTTGTATATTGTATGGTAAACAAGTAGATAACCCATTTGGATATACTTTATTACTAGTTAGGCCTTCTGGTTCTAGAAATATCTGATGTGAAGACTTATTATAAAACCTTACAACTTTATCTTCTATAGAAGGACAATAACGAGGTCCGATGCTTTTTATATTTCCATTATACAACGGACTATATTCAATATTACTAGCTATGACTTCATGAGTTATCTTATTAGTCTTTGTTATATAACAAGGAACCTGTCTGATACTTTTAGTAAGGTCTTTATAAAAAGAAAAGCATGGAAGTGGGTAGTCACTATATTGTGTTTCTAATATCTTAAAGTTAATGCTATTAATATCTAAACGAGGTGGAGTCCCAGTTTTTAACCTATTTAGTTTTAATGGTAACCTATTTAGAAACATTGGTAGTAACTTAGATGACTTATTACCAACTCTTCCACCACTAAAATAGCTTTTCCCAATAGATAGCTTACCATTCATAAAAGTACCAGCTGTTAATATGACTGCTTCAGCATTAAATACTAACTCTTTAGCCGTTATAACTCCGATTATCTTATATCTTTTTAGGACTAGCTCTTTTACTTCTTGAGATAGAATTGTAAGATCTTTTTGGGCTTTTAAGATACTATATACTTCTTTATTATATAGAGACTTATCAGCTTGAGCTCTTGTTGATTGAACAGCAGGTCCTTTACTAGAGTTTATAGTTTTAAACTGAATTCCAGAGTTATCTATAGCTTTTGCCATTACTCCACCCAATGCAGCAACTTCTTTAACTAAATGACCCTTACCTATTCCTCCAATAGCTGGGTTGCAAGACAGCTTTCCTATAGTTAGTATAGATTGTGTTAATAAAAGTGTTTTACATCCCATTTTAGATGAAGCTACTGATGCTTCTATTCCAGCATGACCCCCACCAATAATAATAACGTCAAAGCTGCTTCTATTTAACATATATACTCCTAGCTTCTTGTTGTATATTATTAGGCACTATATTGGTATATTATAGTCTTTATGTGATGTTAGCTGGCGTGTTGACAGAATGGTTATGTATTGGACTGCAAACCCAAAAACCTCGGTTCAATTCCGGGACACGCCTTATGTCTTAGCTTTAGCTCGAATGGTGAAACTGGTAGACACAAGGGACTTAAAATCCCTCGGCTTCTGCTGTGCGAGTTCAAGCCTCGCTTCGAGTATTATAACATCTCTTTTACCAAAGAACTACATAGCTGGGGGAGTTAGGCATTCCATGGTTTTATTAAATATACTGAAATACCCAGATGAAAAGCTAAAGAACCCGTCAGAGACTGTTGTTAAGTTCGATAATAATATAGTTAAGCTAATAAACGATATGTTTGAAACTATGTATTTTAATAAAGCCATTGGTCTTGCTGCTACTCAGGTTGATATACATAAACAGCTTATTGTTATTGAAAGCTCTAAGACTAAGGTTGTTTTAGTTAACCCTGTTCTATTGGAAGGCAGTGGAAAAGATTATTCTGAAGAAGCCTGTTTATCTATTCCTAACATTGTAGGCTTTGTAGTTAGGACTAAAAGCATATGTATTGGGACCTTTGATGTAAAAGGATATATGTATAGAATAAAAGCTAATGGTATATTATCTATATGTATTCAACATGAAGTAGAACATCTATTTGGGTTTCTAAATATATATAGATAAATGCTAACTAAAGAACTATTTAGGACTTATCGTATTGCTTTTGCTGGTAGTTCAGAGTTATCTGCGAATCATTTGAAAAGCCTATTAGGTTTAAAGTGCAACATAATAGCTATCTTAACTAAGCCTATCTTTTCAAATAATAAGCTATATGAAAGACCATCCTTAAAAATAGCATTAGAATATAATATAGACTCTTTTCAGTCATTAGGTTTTAATGAAGACCTATTTAGGATTATTAAGCCTATAAAAGCTGATGTTATAATAGTTGTTTCATATGGTTTATCTTTGCCAACTAATATATTAAGACTACCAAGGTTTGGATGTATTAATATTCATTATTCACTTTTACCCCGATGGAAAGGATCTGCGCCTATTCAAAGAGCTATATATTCTGGTGATAATAAAACAGGAGTTTCTATTATACAAATGGATAATGGGATAGATGATGGTCCAATATTACTTAAAAAGCCATGTATAATAAGCTATAATGATAATGCTATTTCTTTAAGTAGAAAGCTAGTTTTAATAAGCATAAGATTGTTAAGAGGCTTTTTGTTAATGTTATTCAGTGGTAATATTAGATATGTTTACCAAGATGAAATGACTGGTGTTTATGCTAATAAAGTATATATAAAAGAAGGTCTATTAAGTTGGTGTTTACCTGCTTTCATATTAGAGTCCCATAGTCGTGCTTTTATAGGTTGGCCTGGTAGCTTTCTATATGTTAGGAACCTAAGAATAAAGATAATAGAAGCATATGGTGGTTATGTTGAATATAAGGCTAATCTACTTAAGGCTGGTCTAGTATTAGCTGTTAATAAAAGGGGAATATATATAGCTACCGGGTTTGGTGTATTAGCAGCATCTAAAATACAATTAGAAGGTAGGTCTGTAATATCAGTCAATGGGTTTATAAATACAGCTAAGAAAGCATTTAATAGCGGCGATACAGTAGCTTAATGCTTATTATATGGAGTTTCTTATAGGAGGCTTATGGGTTGTCTATAGCTTGAGTGTCTGAGTGACTGAGTCGTGCAGGTCTCGAACCTGCGACCAATTGATTAAAAGTCAACTGCTCTACCACTGAGCTAACGGCCCTCCAACATAACATAACATATAGCTATATACTATGATACTCCTCTGACTGGACTCGAACCAGTGCCACGCGGATTAACAGTCCACTGTTCTGCCACTGAACTACAGAGAAATATATACCTTTTCCCCAAAGCTGCAGTAGCTTATTATATATATTAGTTATATATACCGAGAGCCATACACTATATGGAAACTAAACCTAATATACAGTACTTTATAGAATGTAGAAGCATATCTTATTATCGAGCTATGAACTTCTTTAAGGCTAACTGCTTTTATGGTCTTTATGTAAATGAGTTATTATTATTGGTTTATAATATAAAAGCACGTGGTGAATATATGAATGAAGCTTTAGGTATTATTATTTCATTATTAGCTAACTCTATATGGTTTCCTCGTCCTTATTCTCTATTTAGTGATATAGTTGGAACTGGGGGTGATGCTGCTAATAGCTTAAATATATCAACAATTAGTTCTATAGTTGCATCAGGTTGTAGAGTTAGTATTATAAAGCATGGAAACCGAAGTAACTATAGAGTTGGTTCTTCTGACTTAATAGCCTATTTTAATATAAGCTTAAACATAGCTCCTGTCCATTCTAGGTTAGTATTTGATAAAACAAGCTATTGCTTTTTGTTAGCAGTAAACTATCACATTGCTCTAAAGCTTTTAATTAAGTTAAGGAATAGGGTTAAAGTTAATACAATATTTAATATAGTTGGTCCATTAATAAATCCTTCTATGCCTTCATTAATACTAGTAGGAATATATGATTGTTATTTGTTTGCTTTTATAACTAACCTAATAATAATATTTAACTATTGTTATGCTATATCTGTATGTGGAGGCGGACTAGATGAACTTGTATTACATTTTCCAACAAAAGCTATAGAAGTTAAAAATAAACTAATAACTAAATACTTATTAACAAGCTTAGATTTTAAGTTAGATATTCAATATGTAGAAGATATCTTTAACATATCCAATAGCTATAGGCTATATAGCTTAAATAGGTTACTAAAAGGCAAGGGTAACCGACAAAGAATAATATCTATTGCTAGTAATACCTCACTTTTATTTAAGCTGTTTAGTAGTAGGTCTATATTAAAAGCTATTAGAAGCTCTCTAAAAGAGATAGTTAGTAGTAAACCTTATGCTAAAGTTAGTTCTTTAGCTAACCTATAATAACCATATTGTCTAATAACCATAAGCTTAATAATATTATAAGAACTAAAAAGCATTGGATATATAGCTATAAGAACCATCAGCTTTTAGACTTGTTTCAACAATATATTAGGTTAAATAAACGTAGCTTTTATAATGTGCTTTCTAGTAATAAAGCTATAGTTATTATAGAATACAAAAGCCATTCTCCATCTAAAAACAAAATAGGTAAACTCTCTAACTATAGGCTTCATCTATTTTCTAAGCTATGTAAAAGCAGTTCTTCAGTAATATCTGTATTAACTGAAGAGAAGCATTTCTTTGGTAGCTTTAGCTTTCTATATAGAATTAGTAGTTTAGTTAAACAGCCTATATTATGTAAAGACTTTATTATTGAAACATGGCAAATATATCTATCTCGTTTTTATGGTGCTAATGTTATTTTGTTACTGTTGTCAGTTCTTAAAGATAGTCTTTATATTGAGTTATATTCAGTAGCTAATAGGTTAAATATGGGTGTATTAACTGAAATAATAGATAGCTATGAACTTCAAAGAACTTTAAAACTTAATATAAAAGTAGTCGGTATAAATAACCGTAACTTGGATAGCTTTTTAGTTAGTGTTGCTAATACAATTGAGTTAACTCCTGAGATACCAACTAAGCTTATTATTGTTAGTGAGTCTGGTATCTTAAACTATCAAGATATAGTAAACCTAAGTTATTATGTTAATGGGTTTCTTATTGGTACTTCAATAATGTCTGAGTCTAATTTGAATACTTCTTTTTATCGAATGCTTTTTGGAAAGAATAAGATATGTGGTTTATTAAATGAAGTTGATATTAGTAATGTTTATACTATTGGTTCTTTTTATGGTGGTTTAATATTTATTGGTGACTCTTCTCGTTATTTAACTATAACAAAAGCTAACCTTATTTCTTCAGCTATAACATTAGCTTATGTGGGAGTATTTAGTAATAAGATAGTACCAGCTATATCCTTAATATCTAAATCTATTAAGCTTAAAGCTATACAGCTACATGGTCTTGAAGAACAAAACTACATAAATATATTGCGACAACAGTTACCTTTTTCTTGTCTTATTTGGAAAGCATTTAATGTTAGGTTTCAGTTATCAGGTTTAAGCATATATCAAATAAGTAATTGTTTACTTGATAGTGGTGGTGGATGTGGGAACCTATTTGATTGGTCTTTAGTTGATGGTGTAAACAAATGTGATGTCATTTTAGCTGGTGGTTTGTCAGAGTTAAACTGTTTATATGCTGCTCGTTTGGGTTGCTTTGGCTTAGATTTTAATTCTAAACTAGAAATGGTCTTTGGTAATAAAAGCTATATAAAACTATATTCTTCTTTTGAAAGAATAAGAGCTTTTTAAATACTTCTTTTTATTAACTATGCTTTTAATATTAACTTATTGTGACTAATATATTAGAGAACTATAATGAAGTTTAACTGCTTTTATGGTAAGTATGGGGGTATTCACGTACCTCAGATTCTTATTCCTACTCTATTTAAATTAGAAGCTACTTTTATAAAGGCTAAAAATGATAGGCTATTTCAATTGGAGTTTAGAAGGTTATTTAATTGTTTTTCTGGAAGAGCAACCCCACTTACACTATGTAACAATATTACTTTAGGTTCTAATGCTAAGCTATATTTGAAACGCGAGGACCTTTTACATGGAGGGGCTCATAAAACAAATCAGGTTATTGGGCAGGCTTTATTAGCTAAATATATGGGGAAAAAGGAAGTTATAGCTGAAACTGGGGCAGGTCAACATGGTGTGGCTTCTTCAATAGTATCTGCGTTATTAAGTTTAAGATGTCGGGTATATATGGGATCAAAAGATATGGAAAGACAATCACCTAATGTTTTTAGAATGAAGTTAATGGGAGCAAAAGTTATCCCAGTATTTAATGGTTCTGCTACTTTAAGAGATGCTTGTAATGAAGCATTACGAGATTGGTCTAATAGTTATAGCTATTCACATTATATGTTAGGAACTGTTGCCGGACCTTATCCATTTCCTTTTTTAGTACATGAGTTTCAATGGTTAATTGGTGAGGAATTAAAAAAGCAACTATTGATGTATGAAAGCTGTTATCCTGATTCAATAGCTGCTTGTGTTGGGGGTGGCTCTAATGCTATTGGTATATTTTCTAGCTTTATAAAAGACATTAGAGTATCTTTAGTAGGTGTTGAGCCTGGAGGAAAAGGTGTTAATACTGAAAAGCATGGCTCTTCTGTTAGTAAAGGTCGGTTTGGTATATATTTTGGAATGAGCTCTCCTATAATACAAACTACTAATGGACAAATAAAGCCTTCATATTCCATATCTGCTGGTCTTGACTTCCCTTCAGTTGGTCCTCAACATGCCTTTATACATGAAGTTAAACGTGTTAGGTACATTTCTATTACTGACTATGAAGCATTAGTAGCATTTAAAAAGCTGTCTCATTATGAAGGTATAATACCAGCTTTAGAGTCTTCTCATGCAATAGCTTATGTCTTAAAAGTTATTAAAGATAATCCAAATAAAAAGCAGCTATTTGTGGTTAACTTATCTGGTAGAGGTGATAAAGATATAGCTAATGTTTCTAATATACTAAATAAGGAGAAGCTTGAAACTTAACCGCTATAGAGAAGCCTTTTATTCTTTATTTAGAAGGTATAAAACCTCTTTTATTGTTTTTAATGTAATTGGTGAACCTAATCAAAATAGATATATAAAAGTAGTTAGTAACTTTATCTTATCTGGTATTGTTGCTTTAGAGTTAGGTATTCCTTTTTCTGATCCTTTAGCAGATGGACCAACTATACAAAGGGCTGCTTTTCGAGTTATTAACATTGGTATTAAGCCTTTTAATTGTTTTAAGTCTTTAGCAGTTATTAGACATCGTTTCCCATATATTCCAATAGGTCTGTTAATGTATAGTAACTTAGTATTTAACATTGGAATAAGGACTTTTTGCTCTTATTGTTCTTATATAAAAGCTGACTCTATTATTATTGTTGATATGCCTTTAGAAGAAAGCAGATGGGTTTATAGGCAGCTTGTTATATATTTATTATATTATATCTATATATGTCCTCCTTTAGCTTCTTTATCTTTACTAAAGAAGGTAGTTCTATGTAGCTCTTTATACATATATTTATTATCGAAGCTTGGTATTACAGGCATTGAAGCTAATCTAAAGTTACCATTAGTTAATTCTGTTAAGGGTTTAGGCTATTATTATTCTGTGCCAATATTACAAGGGTTTGGTATCTTTAGTTATATTCAGGTAGTTAGCCTTTTGAAGAATAAGATATCTGGGTTTATAGCTGGATCTGTAGTTATAAACATTATTGAGAATAATATATATGACTCTTTATATATGATTAACTTACTATATCTATTTTTAGTTAAGCTTAGCAGTTATGGTTTTAGTTAGGTGGAGTTCCCGAGTGATTAAAGGGGACAGGCTGTAAACCTGTTGTCAAAAGACTTCGAAGGTTCGAATCCTTCCTCCACCAGAGAAGGGTGGATTCCCCCCCCCTCTCCCCTCAGGTTTCACAATATCTCAGCCCCTCAGATACTCCTCTGAAGGAAGGCTCCCTCTTCTGAAGACTGCTGATGGTGTCTGTAGGTCAGTAAACCCAAACCAATCAGACAGATATCCTAAAAGCAGTATCAGAAGCAAAGACTAGCAGAATGCGGGTATAGTTTAGTAGGACAGAATACAATCTTGCCAAGATTGAGACACGAGTTCAAGCCTCGTTTCCCGCTAATATATACGAAGAACAACTTCTTGCAGCTGCCTCCCCTTTGGAAACTAATATATTATGTAGCTATGATAGTTACCTTTTTATATACCAATAAACCTGGCATCTATTACTCTTATTAGTTTTAAATGTATAAACCCCAATAGATGCTATATAGCCATTTTCAAAGAATAATAATGGCATCTTATTCCTAACCCAAAAAGGAATTCCTAACTGACATAGGCTTTTTAATGAACTATCATAGTTTAAAAGCTTTCTGTTAAAGTTACCAAATCTTATAGCCATACTCTCATTAAAACTAGGTGTCTCTATATAACTAATATTACTAACTACCAATCTTTTAACAGCATATGAAAGCCTTTTAGATCTATTTAAATTAATACCTAATTTTAAGGAGTAACAAACTAAAATACCAAGCTCTTTAGGTAAAAACAATGGTCCTTCAAAAGAGTTCCAAGTGATATTAACTTCAAAAGAAGAAAAGCTATTCTTTACTATAAAGTAAAGCTTATTATGGAATCTACATATGAATTTATTACCATGTATAAGCCTAGGTTTTGCATCATATCGACAGTTAATAATATACTTCCAAATATAAACCACTTTCTTTTTAGATGGCATTTTAGAATTATATTTAATTAACCAACGTCTTATTATAGCATATCTTTTAATAATATCCATACTAAATAACGGTAATAAACTTAATGAACCATCATAATTAACTAATCTTAATAATGCACTTGATAATAACTCATTTATTAAATAGTCTTGCTCAAAAAAGATTGAAATACTTCGCGAAACAGAACCATTGAACTTCAACCAACGAGCTTTTAAAGTTGGTAATATATGGATTCGTAAATAACTACGTTCAAACTTAACATCATTATTGCTTTCGTCTTCAATCCAAGATAAGCTAAATATATTCGCATATGCTTTTAATTGATATTTACTAAGCTGCAATAAAGACCGTAATAAAAAAGAGCTTTTGAAATAAGAACTATTAGCCATTGAAGATAAACCTAATGGGCCACTACCTCTCTTTAAGTTTATAAAAAAAGACTCAATCTGTTCATCGTTATGATGTGCAGCTACTAAAACCTCACCTGGTAATAAACTATTAATTAGCTTTCCATAACGTTCTTCCCGTGCTGTATTTTCTATTCCTTTATAATACTTATTTAAACATAAACATATGCTTTTAAATGGAATATTACGTTTTAAACATTGAGCTCTACAATGCTTGAACCATAGTTTTGAATTACAACTAAGCCCATGATTAACATGTATAGCTCGTATATTCAATATATATTCATTAGATAATAAGCTGTTCTTTTTACTAGTCATAATAGTAAACATATCAAGTAATACTGTTGAGTCTAAACCTCCGCTATAAGCTAAGACTATCTTTTTATAGCCAAACATATTATTAAAAGCCTTTTCAAGCATATTATTAATTAGTATATTCATAATACATATAGTTCTTTGGGTTCTAACAACAAAAGCTAACATAGCTACATATATTCTTAGTAATTCTAATCCGTCCCCTAGGAGAATTGAACTCCTGTTTCCGCCTTGAAAGAGCGATGTCCTAACCACTAGACGAAGAAGACCAACCCCAAACCCAACAATACCAATAATCTTATTCCAACAGCGTCTTTAGCTTCCTAAATCTGTTAGGCTGTCGTAGCTTTCTTAATGCCTTTGCTTCAATCTGTCTGACTCGCTCTCTTGTAACTTCAAACTGTCTGCCTATTTCTTCTAAAGTGTGTCCTGAGTCCATTCCAATACCAAACCGCATCCTTAAAATCTTTGCTTCTCTAACACTTAAAGAACTAAGAACTCTTTCAATGCTAAGGTATGTGTCTGACCTAGTAACAAATTCCATTGGCGAACATACATTAGAACTATCGGATAAGCCTTCCAAATGAAAGCTTTCATTAGTAACTAATGCTTCTGTTAAAACTGGATCCTTTGCTGTTTGAATGGCTTTGGTAAGTTTCTCTTTTGTTGTTCTCAGTTCGTGCGTAAGCTGTTCTAAGGATGGTTCGTAGCCTTTTACCTTCACATAGTTTCTAACCGAGCGGTTAATTCTGTTAATCATATCTATTAAGCTTTCAGGGAGTCGAATCATTCTCGATTGGTCTAAAGCTGACCTGGTAATAGTTTGTCTTATCCACCAAGTAGCGTATGTCGAAAACTTGCAACCTCTTTTGTCATCAAAGCTTCTAATTGCTTTCATTAGTCCAACGTTGCCTTCCTGAGCCAAATCATAACTACTTAAACCATGTTGATATGTTCCTGCCGCATATCTTTTAATTATTGAATTAACTAGCCTTAAGTTTAGTTTAACGATTCTGGTCCTGATGCTTTTAATTCTTGTGGCTGTTTGGTATGCTCTAGCTTTTAACAGTATGTATTTATCTATATACATTCCAGCTTTACTTTGGTTCTTTAGCAGGCTTTCACCTTCTATGTTCACCATATATTTGACTCCTATTCTGCAGGATTCCTTTGTAACAGCATAGGAAGAGTCTTTGATTGGGTTTGTTTTCAATGAGCCAATCAGTTTAGATTCAACGTTGGAGAATACACTAAATTCATAGCAGACCAGGTTGAAAAGCAATTCTGTTGTTTCAGGAGCAAATCTAAAAGTAAGAAGCTTCATACGTGCTTTATCTAAAAACGTATAATAAGCTTTTGACTTGAAACCCTGATGTCTTAAAACAAACTTCAGATGATGATATAACTTACCTGTATTATATAGCTGCTTCAGTGACAATTGTTTTATAGTATTGCTAAGCTTACTCTTGGTTTTAAGGGTGTCATTTGTTTCTTGTTTGGCCTTTGGCAAGCTTTCATAGATTAAGTTTGGTTCTATCTTTCTTAAATTCGTAAGGTTGACCTTGTAGAACAATTCAGTTGGCTTTGAGTGTTTAACTGCTGTATTTAAAACATATAGTATAGAACTGGGGTTTGAAAAAGCCAATAGTGAAAGACTCCTCAAACCTTTCTCAAGCATTTTCAAAAGCATCATTTCACCTAACTTATTTAAGTTGTTCATGGAGTTCCTGTTCTTTAAGTATATTGAATACATAGCTATTATTGTAACTGCCACTTCTCTAGCTTTTGTTCGAAGCGTTAACACCAAACGCCAACTGATATACAGATTATATTCATTGTTAACGCTCATTCCTTAAACCCTAAAACAGAATGGAAAACATAGGTCCTTTCTTCAGAACAAACAGAAACTCAATTCTCAAATGTATTCAGACAACTAGCGAAGTCACAGACCTAAAACAAACAGACATATTCAACAGCTTTTTAATAACAGATAACAAAAGACGTGTTTACTTAATTTCTAGTAACGGTGAAACACAAACCCAATCTAGCGTTAAACACAACCATAGTCTTTCATTAGCAGTTCCTTTCTTAGTCCACATCAAAAGCCTAACTAATATGATAAAACTAGCTTTAGCAGAGACAATAGCCTTCGTTTGCAACAAGATTCACTTAACCATCTTTACTGAAAGCACTAGCTTTCATGTTAAAGCAATGAGAGCATCCAAGTATCCATTAGTTTATGGTGTGTCTGAAGAATGCATTGTTCTTATCGTAAATCAAAAGGTTCTAAAACAGCTGTTTAAAGTTACTTTATTCTCTATTGCTAAACACGAACTGTATTCTCAAGTTAATAATATCTGTGTGGTTTTCAGAAATGGTAGCTTAAACTGCATTACTTTAGACGAACATAGACTGTCTTATGCTAGTGCCAACCTAAGAATATATAGCAACAGTTCGGTAACGGCTGTAATGACCAGAAACTCTTTGTCAGAGCTATACAAACATTTAGAATATACCAACCATCTTTCAAAGATATATATTAGCAGAAACTACATTAGATACACAGCTTCAAACTCAGAGATCATATGCAAACAGGTAGTTGGCAAACAGCCAAACGTCAACTACATACTGAAGAGGGAATATCTATTCTTCTTAGAGGTAGATAGGCTGCTTTTAGTAACAGCATTAAACCGACTCGTAGTACTTATAACAGATGATCTTAAGATTGTTAACCTCAGTCTCAAAGCTGGTCGTTTAGCAATAAGAGCCACTAACCTAACAGATGAAAAGCTAGAAGAAGTAGTCCCTATCCGAAGCTACAACAAACACCTGCACAGCTCAGAAGTTAGTATTAACATCAGCTACTTCATAGAATTACTTACCAACATAGACTTTCTGTTGGTAAAGCTATTAGTTGAAGGCAACAGTAAAAGCATTATGTTGGTTCAACATACTACTTATAGGCATGTAATAGTGATGTCTAAGGTTTAGATAGCTATTCTGCTGGTTCTCATTGGTTATCTCTTGAGTCATTGCTTCATTAACGTACCAACTGCATAGCTTATAGTTAATCAACCCCTTCAGGACATGTATGAAGAGAACTTATCAACCTTCAAAAGCCAGACGCAAAAGAAAGCATGGGTTTCGTATTCGAATGAAGACTAAGAACGGACGTAATACTATCAACGCAAGAAGGCTAAAAGGGAGAACCAATGTTAGCTGCATCTGTTAGGTTAGTGGTATGTATTATGATGTAGCTCCAGTCTTCTTTGTTAGCTTCACTTCGAACATGCATACACACCTAACAACCGCTTCTCAATAATGAGACCTAACCTACATACTTGGCTAACCTTTTACATCGGTAGGCTTAATAAATAATAACTACTAACACCCGCTACCCAGTCTTAGATGAACCATAGCAAAAGAGCTTCCTATAGAACCTATGAACATAGCACATATCCTAGGCTTTCCA
>NZ_MKGN01000019.1 GCF_002682985.1 Candidatus Tremblayella phenacoccinincola | reverse complement strand
TAGTGGAGTTAGGGTCAGTAGTAAACAGAAGAGGATGTTTGTGAGGGAGTATGTGTGGGAACTCTCAGTAGGAAAGGTATCCCGGAGAAGGTTGGGGTGGAAAGCAGTAGTATGTTCTGCTGTCAGTCTGTTCATTGTTTCGTTAGCTTCGTTAGCCTCATACATATACGATAGCCTCATCATACATACTTTAAGGCTGTTCTCCTAGACTATCAACCCTATGTTCTAGCTCCTAGTACTTCCATGGATACAAAGAAGCCAGCATGCACTTTGAGATTGGTCATACCAGCAGGTAAAGCGAACCCAAGTCCCCCAGTTGGACCAGCATTGGGTCAAAAGGGAGTAAATATTATGGAGTTTTGTAGCTCTTTCAATATGTTAACGAACCACATAGAAACAGGAACATTGATACCTACAATTGTAAGCATCCAGAAAGACAAAAGCTTCAATATCAGAACAAGAACTACAATGACCTCTGTTTTAATTAAGAAGCTGTCTAGAGATGATTCCATTCAACCCAATACAAAATATATAGACTATACAGACGTAAAAGCCATTGCTGAGATAAAGCTCAGAGACTTAAATACGGTAGTTCTAGACAAAGCTATCAAAACAATCAAAGGAACCATAAAGACTATGGGAATCAAAGTGAAAACCGGTACACACTATGAATAAAGATTGGCCTATAATAGAAGCAGTTAACCATATAAAGAAAAAGACCAGTTCGAGGTTTGAAGAGACAGTTTCTATTTCAATTGTGTTACATGACTCTTTTAAAGCTAACCACAATATGGTATATACTTCAAAGCTGCTTGGTTCATATCAACCATCCCAACTAGCAGTAGTCCATATTCAACCCGAACCAAGCTTAACCCAACGTCATAAACACGCAGTCCTTAATATCAATGTTGCCAGGAAAGCAGGAATATATGTTGTTGAGAACAGATACTTTCAACCTAGAGATATAATAACCCGCAAGCTGCAAGTGCTTTTGATTCCTAACAGCTTAAAGACCACATTAAACTACTCAGGTCTAGAACCAACAAAGATTATAGTTGCAAAAGATTCCATCAAAAGCTCCTTAGGGTTGATAAACAGAAAAGCAAGCTTTCACGCTAGTAAGACCGGTTCTATAAATGTATCAATAGGTAAACTAAGCTTTCCTTTCTTTATTCTTAGTGAAAACATAACCCGCATAGTCAGAGAAGTTTTAAAGCTCAAACCAACTAATGTATCCACAAACAGCTATCTAAAGAAAGTAGTACTCTCAAGTACAATGAATGAAGGTATGCGTATATGTTTATGTTTATGTTCGTTAAAGCATCTTTGACAGCTGGAACTTCTCCTAAATGAAGGTCTCTAAAAAGAACAAAGTTGGTGCAGCTGCAATATTAAAACTAATGAGACTTCATACGCTGGCTGTTTATTGTGACTTCAGCAATATAAACTCTCAACTGCTAACACAACTTAGACTTGAAGCTGCTTCTCAGAACATATGTATAAAAGTATTTCCTAACAGCTTATTGAAAGCAACGTTGAAATCCCTGAACCTTGCTAAAGAAATGAGAGTTAATGTTACCGGCCAATTAATGCATGTTTATGGTAAAGACCTAAAAGCTATTGCCCAACTTCTCAAAGACTCAGGCTATGTCCATACGAACAATATTAAGTTTGCAATACAAAACAACCAACAACTGATAGAAAAAGAAGATATCATCAGAATAGTAAACCTTCCAACCAAAAGCGAGTTAACAGCTAAACTATATTTAGTTCTAAGGTATATCGTGGTTAAGTTTCTAACCATTTTAAGAACAATAACCAACAAAACAATATAGGAGGGCTTGTGCAGACTAAAGACGAGTTATTGAAACAGATTGAGTCAATGTCCGTAACAGAGTTAAATGAGTTGATAGAAGCACTCGCAAAAAGGTTTAATATCTCAAGTAGTCTAACCAATTTGAAAGCTAATGTAAATACCAAAGGACAAAAGGCTAACGACAATCTTGATAGCAAAGAGTTTAAAGTAGTTCTAACTGATGTTGGTAACAACAAAATAGCTGTTATTAAGATTATCAGAGAGGTGTCTGGTTTAGGACTCAAAGAATCAAAGGACATTGTAGAAAATGTTCCAAAGCTGATAAAGAAAAACCTGAACAAGATGCAAGCTGAAGAAGTTAAAGCCAAGATAGAAACCGTTGGTGCTAAAGCAAACGTAGAATGATGAATATTGATTTCTTAGCGTTCCAAAGAAAGAGCTTTACCAAATGTAGCTACATGCATAATATTCCTAACCTACTTCAAATCCAAAAGGAGTCCTTCCATAAGTTCTTACAACACAAAACCCCAGTTACAAACAGACAACAACTTGGTCTACAACGGATATTTTGTAGAGCCTTTCCAGTTAATTCTAACAACGGACTTATCAATGTAGACTTCATCAGGTATTCAGCTTCTGAACCTGTTTTAAGTGTTGCAGAATGTAGAAGCCGTTCGCTTACATATTCTTCGTCCTTAAACATTCTAGTTAAAGTATCTTTCAGGAACTGTAATGGAACACAATGGGAGAAAGAGAGTAAGGGTTGGAATGTATATCCGTTAGCTATTGGAGATATTCCACTAATGACACAAAGCAGCACGTTCTTGATTAACGGAGTGGACAGAGTCGTAGTTTCACAGCTGCATAGGACACCTGGCATATATATTGAACGAAAGAAGCAAGGTTTATTCCAAGAACAAGATCCTAACGTAGCAGTAAAAGTTATTCCGCTCTATGGAGTTTGGGTTCAGTTAGAATTAACTCGAAGTAACATCCTGTATTTAAGCTTTGATAAAAGCAAAAAGCTTCCAGCAACAACGTTACTTAAAAGCTTCGGTGTTCTTCAATCTAAAATCATTCCAGGCTTTGTTGAGCGTTTAGTTAAGTTGGATCGTTTGGGAGTTGTAATCGGATTACCTTTAATTGAACTGAAAGGAGAACCAATACCTTTTAGTATCTATGAAAACAGCAAGATCATTATTAAAAACCACACCATGATTTGTAACAACCAACTAAAAAGACTGGTCAGTAGGAACATTAAGGAAACGTTAATCAATGACTCAGTATTCTCCAGCTTAGAGTATATTCTGATATTAAAACCTAAAAGACCCAGAAAGATTAACGGATTGCTTTTGAATAAGATCAGAAAGTTTGGTATTGTTAACTTAATAATACGTTGTCCATTCAGATCCAAAGCTTACTTTAAATATTTAAAAGAGACTCTTAAAGCAGATAAATCAATAGATATCTATGATGCACAAGTACATATATACAGATCAATGAAACCAGGAGAACCCATATATCCAGACTTAGTGAAGGAAGCTTTCAATAAAATACTAACAGATGAACGCACGTACAATATTTCAAATATCGGACGTTTAGCTTTTAATCTACGTGCTTTTTCCTTCCCCCAAACAAAAGCATCTAGTTCAGGCCTCCTATCAGTCAAAGACCTTATTCAAGCATTTAAATACCTAATGCTCGTTAAGAATAACTCTATTGAAGGCGATGATGTAGACCATTTGGGCAATAGGAGAATACGATGTGTAGGTGAGATATTAGAGAGTTTGTTCAGGAATAGTTTCTTAGCGGTTGAACAAGCAATCAAAAACATTATAGATAACTGCAAGAACAATAGTAACCTTTCCTTTGCAAACATTAACTACAGACCAATATGCAAAGCTTTCAATGAGTTCTTTGTTTCGTCTCACTTGTCCCAGCTTTTGGACCAAACTAACCCTTTGTCCGAGCTCACCCATAAAAGACGACTGACATCTATAGGCATAAGCGGAATAACTAAAGAACATGCAGGGTTTGAGGTTAGAGACGTACATCCAACCTATTATGGTAAGGTTTGTCCGGTTGAAACTCCAGAGGGCCAGAACATAGGCTTAATAAGTTCTCTAGCTGTCCATGCCAAAGTGAACGAACATGGGCTTCTACAAACTCCGTATCGAAAAGTAACTCCTGAAAGGATAAACAAAAGTGTTCAGTTCCTCACAGCCTCTGAAGAAGAAGGTTTCACAATAACTTCCTTGGATCAAAGAAACCATAGCAAAGTATTAGCCAGAAGAGCACAGGGCATAACTCTAGCTAAGCTTGCTGACGTTCAGTATATAGATGCTAGCTCACAACAAACCGTATCAGTTGCCACTTCATTGATTCCTTTTTTAGAGCACGACGACGCAAACAGGGCGTTAATGGGTTCTAATATGCAACGACAAGCAGTTCCTTGTATTATCCCCAGAAGTCCATTGATTGGTACTGGAACGGAGATGTCTGTAGCCATTGACACAAAAGCCTGTGTTGTTGCTAAAGAAGCTGGTATGATAGTCTTTGCGGATTCTTCTAGGCTTATTATCAGGTCTTTACCAACCATAACCACTGAATGTAGCCACATTGAGATACATACGCTGGTCAAAGCTGAGAGAACAAATCAGAACACCTACATTAGTTTTAGACCTACTGTTTACTATGGCTTCAATGTTTCTAAAGGTGAAGTTATTGCAGATGGTGTCTCTACCCATAAAGGTGAGCTGGCCTTAGGTAAAAATGTCCTAGTAGCTTTTATGGTTTGGAAAGGCTATAACTTCGAAGATTCAGTCATAGTGTCAGAATACTTGGTTGGTAAAGATATTTTCACTTCGGTACATCTTGAAGAGTTCGCATTAACCGTAAGTGCCACAAAGCTTGGTAAAGAAGCCACCACAAATACAGTACCTGGGAATTCAGACACACTGTTAAACAAGTTGGACAATGAAGGCATAATACGAGCTGGTTCTCAAGTTGATGCTGGAGATATTCTGGTTGGAAAAGTGGTTCCTAAAGAAACAGTAACTCTAACAGCTGAAGAAAAGCTTATGAATGCCATTTTTAGTGAGAGATCATCTGAGGTTAGAGACGTATCTCTTCGAGTTCCCCCAAGTGTCCAAGGTACTGTTATATATACTCAAGTCTTCAAAGCAACTACTGCGGTTAACCACAACAGCAAACAACATAGTATGTTCAATGGAAAGCTGAGAGACAAAATACATGCCATTGAACAAGACAGCTTTTCATATGTTGGGAGGCTTCTCATTAGATGCAGCTGCAGTATAAAGGTAGGTATACTCCAGTCTATAGACCCGTACATATGGTTAACAATGGAACCCAACAGCAGTTTGTGCCACATAACATTCAAAGAAAAGCGCTCAATCATGGAACATGCTAGAACGGAGTTGTATTTGGTATTGAGAAGAAAGGTTGAGAAGGCGACAGGTGTTTATGATCTTTCCCCTGGGATTCTAAAAGTTGTAAAGGTATTAATTGCAACGAAGCGTACACTCCAACCTGGAGACAAAATGGCAGGGAGACATGGAAATAAAGGTGTGGTTTCTAAAGTTGTTCCAGTAAGAGATATGCCATACACAAAAGATGGACGTACTGTTGATATAATCCTCAACCCACTAGGAGTTCCTTCTAGAATGAACGTTGGACAAGTGTTTGAAACTCACCTAGGTTTAGCAGCTAAATCCACAGGAACACGTATCAAATTAATATTGAATAAAAGCTCTATTAAAATACTTTCTGCTCTTAGAGATGTTCTATATCATATCTTTAACTCAGCTAAAGAACGTAAGAATATTAGTAGATTAGTAGGTAGTGGCATTTTGAGACTTGCAAAGCTTTTGATAAATGGTGTGTCATTTGCCTCTCCAATATTTAACGGAACCAACGAAGAAGACATACAGCGTACTTCAGAAGCCGCATTTCCATTGAAAACAGCCTACATGTTAGACACCACACAAACTAAGAACCAACTGTTCCTAACTGATGGAGTAACTGGGAAGCGGTTCAAATATCCAGCAACCGTTGGAACCATGTATTACTTTAAGCTTCATCACCTAGTCGAAGACAAAATGCACGCTAGGTCTACTGGAACATACTCTATAATAACTCAACAGCCATTAGGTGGAAAGGCTCAGTTTGGAGGTCAAAGGTTTGGAGAAATGGAAGTTTGGGCACTGGAAGCCTATGGAGCGGCTTATACCTTACATGAAATGTTAACCATTAAATCTGATGACATATGGGGTAGGCTTAAAATGTATGAGAACATCATTAAGGACAACTTCATTTTAAGAACTAGTGTTCCTGAGTCTTTTAACGTTTTGCTAAGGGAAGTTAGATCACTTGGTGTTCTGTTGGAAGTCGGAGGTTAAATGAACAGTATCGAACAATTCCTTTTAAAGTCTCTATATCAAGTCGAGAATGATAAAGCGGTTGGGTCCGTTAGAATCAGTCTAGCGTCTCCTAGCAATATAAGAGCATGGTCATATGGAGAAGTTAAAACGTCTGACACCATCAACTATCGTACCCTGAGTCCTGAAAAAGATGGTCTGTTTTGTTGTAAGATCTTTGGACCCATTAAAAACTACGAATGCTTGTGTGGTAGATATCGTTATTTTAAATACAGAGGAATAGTATGTGAGAAATGTGGTGTTGAAGTAACCCTATCAAAAGCACGAAGAGAAAGGTTAGGCCATATAGAGCTTGTAGTTCCTGTTATACATTTGTGGTTCCTAAAAGCATCTCCAACTAACCTAAGCTCTATACTTAATGTGACTTCAAATGAAGCTGAGAAGGTAATCTATTTGAACGCTTACATTGTCACTGAACCTGGCAGTAGCTCTTTGAGACTAGGTTCAGTCATTTCAGAAGAAGAATATCAATACAGAACAAAGCTTCATAGTGGATGTTTTAAAGCTGAGACTGGTCCTGAAGGTGTTAAGAAGCTACTACGCTTAATAGATATAGAATCAGAAATGAGTAGCATTAGAGAATCCCTTGCAAGTGAAGTCCAGCTGTTTAAAACGAAACCTATGTTGAGTCGTTTGAGAGTCTTAGCGGCATTTAAAAAGCTAAGTGTTAATCCTGAATGGATGGTACTTAATGCCCTCCCAATACTACCTCCTGACCTCAGACCAATTATACCATTAGCAGAAGACAAGCTTGTAACTTCTGACCTGAATGAGCTATACAAAAAGGTAATAAACAGAAACAACCGACTGCGGAAGCTAATAGAGTTAAAAGCTCCTGATATAATGTTAAAGAATGAAAAGCGCATGCTTCAGGATTCGGTTGATGCTTTAATTGATAACAACAGGAAACCCAACCCGACACTTGGATCGAACAAGAAGCCTTTAAAGTCTTTGTCTGAACTACTGAGAGGAAAAGCTGGTCGGTTTCGTCAGAATCTATTAGGTAAGCGAGTTGACTATTCTGGCCGTTCAGTAATAACAGTAGAACCTAACCTTAAGATGCACCAATGTGGAATACCAAAAGCAATGGCTGTAGAGCTGTTCAAACCATTTATATTCGGGAAGTTGGGAAAGCTCGGTCTAACAGCAAATGTCAAAGCTGCAAGGAAGGAGATTGACAACAGGTCTTTAGCAGCTTGGAAAGCATTAGATGAAGCAGTTCGAGGCCGTTACGTTCTCCTGAACCGAGCACCAACTCTTCATCGACTTAGCATTCAAGCACTCGAACCAGTATTAGTAGAAGGCCATGCAATCCAACTTAACCCACTCGTATGTTCTGCTTTTAATGCAGACTTCGATGGAGATCAAATGGCAGTGCATGTGCCGTTATCACTGGAATCTCAACTGGAATCTAAACACCTCATCACTCCAAACAACAACCTTACATCAGTATCAAACGGACGTCCTATAATGATACCTGCTCAAGATATGGTTTTAGGGCTATACACATGTTCAATGCTACTTAAGAACACACATAGAAAAGGACCTCCTCTTTCCGATGCCAACGAAGCTATATATGTTCAGTCTAAAGATATTATGGACCTAGGCTGCTACATTAGAATTAGGATTAAAGAAACCATAAAACACAGAGGATCCTTCGAAGCCTTCTATATAGTTTGGTCCACAACTGTCGGTAGGGCAATCCTCTCCAAGCTTCTCCCTGCAAACATATTGTTCGATAGGTTAAACAGAACATTAAAAGCGAAAGAAGTAGCAGACATTGTTCAAGCTTCTATACTCAGGAGTTCTAAACAGGCCACCATTAGTTTTATAGAACAGCTTATGCAATGTGGATTTAACATAGCAACTATATCTGGTATTTCAATTAGCATTGAAGACATGCTTACACCAAAAGAGAAAGATGGAATAACGTTAAGTGCTTGGGATGCGGTTGAAGACCAGAACTTGCAATACTATAACAGACTAACAACTCAGCTAGAGCGTTACAATGGTCTAATGGAAATATGGTCCAAAGCTTCAGACTATGTAAAGAACTCTCTGCTGTTTGAACTATCTAAAACAACCAAACCAAACCCAATATACGCTATGGTTAATTCAGGTTCTAGAGGTTCAACAGATCAAATAAAACAGATAACAGGAATGAGAGGCTTAATGGTAAAACCAGACGGAACAATCCTTGAGACTCCGATTACTGCAAACTTCCGCGAAGGCCTAACCACATTACAATACTTCATATCTACACACGGAGCCAGGAAAGGACTTACTGATACAGCACTTAAAACAGCTAACTCAGGCTATTTAACACGCAGGCTAGTTGATGTAGCTCAGAAGATTGTAGTTACAGAATGGGACTGTGGCTCGAACACTGGCATAAATGCTCTGATCACTTTAAAGAACAAACATGAGCTAGGGCATGTATCAAGTTGGTCTCTTGGTAGGTTCTGTTCTTCTGGAATTATATCAACAGCCGGTGAAGTAATATGTGATGCTGGCACTCTTATTGAACAGGCTACGTTAGAAACTTTAATGGAACCCAACATTGATACCTTCCACATTCGAACTCCATTAACATGCAGTTCACAGGGTGGTCTATGTGCTATGTGCTATGGGTGTGATGTAAGTACAGGTATTCCTATTAGCATTGGGGAAGCAGTAGGAGTTGTTGCTGCTCAATCTATAGGTGAACCTGGTACGCAGCTGACAATGCGGACTTTCCATGTTGGAGGAGTGGCTTCATATGATACTTGGTCGAACGTTAAAGCTGAAAGCAAAGGTGTTATATATATACATTGTTCGCTTAGGCTAGTGTCGAATAGAACTCAGGAAAGGCTGTCTATATCTAAGGCAGGTAAGCTGATAATACTAACCAGAACCAAGGAAGTACAACGTAATTTCTATGTACCGTATGGGTCTGTGGTTTTATTCAAAGAGCTCGAACATGTGGATCGAAAGGATGTTCTATATACGTGGGATCAGTTTAATAAACCATTCATCGCAGAGACCGACGGGGTGATTAAGCTTAGGCATTTTGTGAACAATGAAGCGGTTCAACTCCAACCCACTAAGACTCGAAAAGCTAAGACTACCTTTATAATAAGGAACGCAAAGGGACCAAAAAGACCTACTCTTGAACTGCTCAATCCAAACGGTTATTCAAGGAAGTTATTACTGATGCCAGGAACCATTGTTATATCGGATGTCGTTCAATACGTAGCTGTTGGACAGGTTGTAGCTTATGTGCCATTTAACGCTAAAAAGAATAGAGACATAACAGGTGGCTTGATGCGTATTACTGATGCTTTTGAGACTAGAATACAAAAGGACACAAAAGTACTTACCACAGTTCCAGGCTTTGTTTCCGTTAAACCTGATTCAGTCGTTGTCCTAAAAGCAATCATTACTAGCATTAACACTAATAACTCAAAAGCTGAGATATTATCATTGAGCTCTGAAACCCGAATTGATGTCCAAAATGGACAGTACGTTAAAAAAGGAGACTCATTGACTGATGGAACAATAAACCCTTTTGTAGTTTTAAAGACGCTTGGTTCTGAAGTATTGCTGGTTTCCATTACAACTGAAATACAAACTATATATCAAACACAAGGAGTGAACATAAACAGCAAACATATAGAGGTCATTGTAAAACAAATGCTAAGGTACGTTAGGGTTATCTCCAAAGGGAGTGCTTCATTCTATATTGGAGAACAGCTTGAAAGAACAAGAGTAGACCAAGGAAACAAAGCTCTATTGAGTATTGGACACAATATAATAAGCTATGAATACGTTCTTCAAGGGATAACAAAGTCTTCTTTATCTACATGTTCTTTTATATCAGCTGCATCTTTTCAAGAAACCACAAGAGTATTAGCCAAAGCAGCCAGCTTTGGAGAACAAGATTATCTATTAGGTCTTAAGGAAAACGTTATAGTAGGTAGAATGGTGCCAGCTGGGACCGGATATATTTATCATAAACACATAAAGGAAACCCACTAACGAGAGTTCATATATGCCAACGATAAACCAGCTAGTCAGGAACGGTAGAAGATCGTATAAGAAGAAAAGCAAAAGTCCAGCATTACATGGTTCCCCACAGAAAAGAGGCGTATGTACTAAAGTATACACCACAACTCCCAAAAAGCCAAACTCTGCTTTAAGAAAGGTTGCAAAAGTAAAGCTTGTTAATGGTTCTGAAGTAATATCTTATATCGGTGGAGAAGGCCATAATCTCCAAGAACATTCAATGGTTTTAATTAGAGGTGGCCGAGTTAAAGACTTACCAGGAGTTCGTTATCATATAATCCGAGGTAGCTTAGACTCAAAGGGTGTTAAAGACAGAAAAAGATCTCGTTCTAAATATGGGACAAAGAAGAGCAATCCTTAACCAGATAACCATTGAACATGTCTAGAAAAAAGAAAACATATAAAGCTCATTCCTGCACAGACTATAAATATAGAAGCTTAGAAGTTTCAAAGCTCATAAATGTGTTAATGAAGTCTGGGGAAAAGACGAAAGCAGAGAACATAGTTTATTCAGTCTTAAGCATGATACATTCAAATCAGGAAAGGTCTCTAGAGGTCTTCCTTCAAGCTTTAGAAAACATTAAGCCATTAGTTGAAGTTAAAAGTAAAAGAGTTGGGGGTGCTAACTATCGCATTCCAGTAGAAGTTAAACACACCAGAAGAACCACTTTGGCTTTACGATGGCTTAAAACAGCATCTACCATTCGGAGTGAAAAAACAATGAGTTTAAAGCTATACAAGGAACTAATGGACGCACTAACCAAAAAAGGTACTGCTATAAAATACCGAGATGAAATGCATAAGCTAGCAGAAGTCAACAAGGCCTTCAGTCATTTTAAGTTCTAGCAGTTAGATGTCTAGAAATACACCAGTCTCTCATTGTAGAAACATAGGCATCAGCGCACATATTGACGCTGGTAAAACCACCACTACTGAACGGATATTATATTATACAGGTGTTAACCATAAGCTCGGAGAAGTTCACGAAGGTACCGCTACTATGGACTGGATGGAACAAGAACAAGAGCGAGGCATAACTATTACCTCAGCAGCCACTACCACTTTCTGGTCTGGGATGTCAGGACGCAAAGAGCTGCATCGAATTAACATCATTGACACCCCAGGACATGTAGACTTCACTATCGAAGTTGAACGCTCAATGCGAGTGCTTGATGGTGTGTGTATGGTTTATTGTGGAGTAGGTGGTGTTCAACCTCAGTCTGAAACAGTATGGCGTCAGGCAGTAAAACATAAGATTCCTCGGGTTTGCTTTGTTAACAAGATGGATAGACAGGGTGCAAGCTTTAACAACGTATGCCAACAGCTTAAAACAAAACTAAAAGCTAATCCAGTTCCAGTCACACTCCCATTGTACAATGGATGTCAGTATATAGGCCTAATAGATTTAATACATATGAGAGCAGTCGTTTGGGATGATGCTTCAAAAGGCGTAAAGTACGAATACAAAGAAATACCAGAGAAGTCTCGAAAGTATGCTGAAGAGTGGCGTAAGAGCCTGATTGAATCAATAGCAGAATACGATGAAAGCTTTTTAGAAAGGTATCTATATGGCGATATACACAGTAATAGCATAAACAATGAAGAAGTTAAATCATTGTTAAGAAAACAAACCATCAGTGGACAAGCTCAACCAATGCTGTGTGGGAGTGCTTTCAAAAACAAAGGAATCCAAATGCTACTAGACGCAGTTATTGACTACTTACCGTCTCCTTTAGAGATACCCCCAATTACAGGAGAATCTTCTATTGGTAAAGGAATGGTTAGTAGAACGGCATCAGATGAAGAAGGCTTCTTAGCCATTGTATTTAAAATAATGGCTGATCCTTTTGTTGGACTGTTGGTATTCCTGAGGGTGTATTCTGGTAGAGCTAGGACAGGAGAAACAGTGTTAAACGCTTCCAAGAACAAAAAGGAAAGAATCGGAAGGATACTTCAAATGCATGCTAACTCTAGAGAAGACATATCTGAACTTAGGACTGGTGACATTGCAGCTGTAGTTGGGTTAAAAGCTGCATCCACAGGCGACACTCTCAGTGACCTAGCCAACCCTATAGTCTTAGAGCAAATAGATGTTCCAACTCCAGTAATATCACAAGCAATAGAGCCCAACACAAAAAGCGACCAGGAGAAGCTAGGAACCACTTTAAGTCGCTTAACACTAGAAGATCCATCCTTCAAAACATATACCGAGAAGGAGTCAGGCCAAACAATAATAGCAGGTATGGGAGAACTACATTTGGAAATATTAGTTGAACGCATGAAACGAGAGTTTGGTTTGTCTGTTAAAGTAGGAAAACCTCAAGTCTCATACAAAGAAACAATTAAAACCAAAAGCGGTAAGATCGAAGGTAAGTTTATTAAGCAAACAGGAGGTAGAGGTCAGTATGGGCATGTGGTAGTCATTGTCGAACCGAATAAGAACAAAGGCTATGTATTCCAAGACCAGATTAAAGGCGGAGCTATACCTAAAGAATACATAGCATCAGTCAGTAAAGGAATCCAAGACACACTAAGAGCTGGAATCGTTTCTGGTTATCAAGTCATAGACGTAAAAGCCTCTCTTGTGTTTGGTTCTTACCATGATGTTGATTCAAGTGAACACGCATTTAGAATGGCAGGTGCTATTGCGAGTAAAAAGGCCTTACTTAGTTGTAACCCAGTTCTACTAGAACCAATAATGATGGTAGATATCGAAACACCTGAAGAATATCTTGGAAGCATTGTAGGGGACATATTGGCACGAAGGGGTCTAGTTCAGTCCGCTAGTGAAACCAGCTATAATATAAAGGTAGTTAAGTCTGAAGTTCCATTGTCCTCAATGTTTGGCTATTCAACAGCCTTAAGATCAATGACCCAAGGACGTGCAACATACTCAATGAAGTTTAACCGTTATAATGAAGTGAAAAAAGATATGCTTGAGAGGCTTAACCTTAAAACCCTTAACTTTTAACTAACATGGCTAAACCCAAATACGAAAGGAAGAAAGTACATATTAATGTTGGTACTATTGGGCACGTAGATCATGGTAAAACTACTCTAACAGCTGCAATAACAACCGTTTTGTCCTCTAAGTTCGGTGGGGAAATAAAGAGATACGAAGATATAGACGCAGCCCCTGAAGAACGATCCAGAGGAATTACAATTAATACTGCACATATTGAATATGAAACTAAACACAGACACTATGCACATGTTGATTGTCCAGGTCACGCTGACTACATAAAGAACATGATCACTGGAGCTGCTCAAATGGATGGGGCAGTTCTTGTATGTTCCGCAGCTGATGGACCGATGCCTCAAACAAGAGAGCATGTCCTTTTAGCTAGACAAGTAGGAGTACCTCACATCATTGTATATCTAAACAAATGTGATACCGTTTCTGATGAAGAACTGTTGGAACTAGTGGAAATGGAAGTTAGAGAGCTATTGTCAAAATACGGGTTTCCAGGTGAAACAGTCCCTATTATCAGAGGTTCTGCTAAGTTAGCATTGGATGGAGACAAAGGAGCTTTAGGAGAAGGTTCCATACTGAAGCTTGCTGAAGCATTGGATGGGTATATTCCAGAACCTAAAAGACCAATTGACAAACCATTCCTAATGCCAGTAGAAGATGTTTTCTCTATATCTGGCCGAGGTACGGTTGTGACTGGTAGAGTGGAAAGAGGCACAGTTAAACCTGGAGAAGAAGTAGAAATAGTTGGACTAAGAAGCACGGTAAAAACTATATGTACTGGTGTTGAGATGTTTAGAAAGTTATTAGACCTAGGACAAGCAGGGGATAATGTTGGTATCTTACTCAGAGGCGTTAAACGTGAAGATGTAGAACGAGGACAAGTGTTATCTAAACCAGGAACGATAACTCCTCACATTAACTTTTCAGCTGAAGTGTACATATTAAATAAAGGCGAAGGAGGGAGACACACACCGTTTTATAGTAACTACAGGCCTCAATTCTATTTCCGAACCACTGATGTTACTGGCTCTATAGAACTTCCAGATGGTGTTGAAATGGTAATGCCAGGAGATAACGTCCACATATCTGTTTCTCTTATTGTCCCTATTGCAATGGAGGAAGGGCTCCGTTTTGCAGTTAGAGAAGGCGGTAAAACAATTGGGGCAGGCTTAGTTACAAGAATCATAAAGTAAATGAACATTGGGGTTGGGATGCTTCCTAGTATGATTAGAATAAAGGTTAAGTCATTTAATCGGAATCTTATATGTAGGTTTATAAAACAAGTTGTTAATATGGTCGTAAAGACTGGTTCACATCTAAACGGACCGATTCCACTTCCTAGGAAAGTACAAAAGATTACTGTTCTTAGGTCTCCGCATATCGATAAAAAAGCAAGAGACCAACTAGAAATACGAACCCACAAGAGATTGCTTTTGATAACACATCCAACCATAAATACGGTTGAGCTTTTGATGAGAATGGATATACCCGCTGAACTGCATATTAGTGTTAATCTCTAACCTTGGTAAACCTATGGATGCTCTGTATTTGACCTGTATTAAGTTAGGTATGACTCGTATATTTAAAAAAGACGGTAAAGTTGTTCCAGTATCAATATTAAACACTTCAGGTAATGCTCTATCTCAAAGAAACCCATATGAACAGAAGACACATCTCATATTCTCTTCACGTTCAAAACCTAGTCTGAATAGAGCTCAGTTAGGACAATACATAAAATACAATTACAGCTTAGGAACCACCTTAAAAGAATCTAATCCTCTCAAAGAGATATGTAAGAGCTTGTGCTTGTTTAACAATGAAGAGCACCCACTGAGTAAAGTATTGTACGTTGGCAGAAAGGTAGCTGTTAAAGGACGCTGCATTGGTAAAGGGTTTGCTGGAACGATTAAACGATATAGCTTCAACTCTGGTAGAGCGACACATGGAAACTCTAAATCACATAATGTCCCAGGCTCTACAGGAATGAACCAAAGTCCGGGTAAAGTATTTAAAAGGAAAAAGATGGCAGGTCATTTGGGCACATGCTTAGTTACCGTTAAAAGCTTAGAAATCTGTTATGTATCTAGAGTCCTAGGGTTTGTTCTAGTGAAGGGTGCTGTCCCAGGTTTCAAAGGTAGCAGTCTTTCAATGAGGTTGGTGTGATGAGGTTAAACATATTATCCTTTGAAAGTGGAATAAGCTATGTTGGTTCTGTGTCTTTAAGTGATTCTATATTTGCTTTAAAACCAAACAATACGTTAATACACCAAGTAACAACCTCATATCGGTCTAACTCAAGAATAGCTCAAAGTGTTCAGAAAAGTAGATCCAGCGTGAAACACAGTACCAGGAAACCTTGGGTCCAAAAAGGTTCAGGACGCGCAAGAGCGGGTATGTCCTCTAGTCCTATATGGAGAGGTGGAGGTAGAGCCTTTCCATGTTCCTTGTACAAAAGATATTCAGTTAAGATTAACAAGAAAGCATACAAGAAAGCACTACAATACATACTCTCTGACTTCGTGACAAAAGATAAGCTATTCATTGTAAATGAAGTATTAGTCCTTTCAACTAAAACAAGATTAACCCTAACCTCGAATATGTATATGAATATAGCTATACAGAGGCCACCAAGGCCAGTATTAATCGTTGTTGAAAAGACAGAAATGAATGTTGAAATGTACTTAGTCCTTCGGAATGTCAGAGGAGTTTCAACTATGTCGTATGCTGAAGTTAACCCATACAATCTACTTCTGTTCAACAAAGCCTTCTTTACTTTAAAAGGCATCCTCAAGCTTCAGGAATCTCTTTGATGAAAAGCCCCAACCAATACACAATAATAAAGAACCGATTGCTTACGTCTAAATTAAGCAGTAACTACATTGTACTTGAAGTTAGCAAAGGAGTTTCCAACCATAAGCTTAAAGAAGCACTACATCTAATACTCGGTCCTATACATGTCAGTATCAGTTCGCTTAAAGTGCCTTCTCACAAACGGTTACTTAAGAACAAACCCACACAACAAAAGCTCTTAAGGGAAAAGCTATTGAAGAAGACATACGTTCGTTTAACTAACATCTTACCAAGAGCCTATGTATGCTAATCAAGAACAGTCCTTACCCAATGCTCCTAAGAACGGAAAGAAAGAGCTCAGGTCGTAATAACATTGGTACGATCACAGTCAGACACAGAGGCTGCGGTCACAAAAGACTCTATAGAACAATAGACTTCTATAGAAACAAAGACTACATTTTAGGGAAGGTAGAAAAGAATGAATACGATCCCAACAGAAGTGCTAACATAGTTTTAGTTCTATACGCAGATGGAGAAAGGCGCTACATCATTGCCCCAAACAGATTACCCATTGGGTCTGTTATTGTTTCTGGTAGAAGCGTACCATCTCAGATTGGTAACAGCTTGTCAGTCGGTCTCATATATTCGGGAACAAACGTGCATTGTATCGAGTTAGTGCCAGCTAATGGTGCAAAGCTTTCTAGAGCAGCTGGTTCATATGCGACTATTATATCAAACGCTAGTCATTACACACAGGTTAGGTTAATGTCTGGAGAAGTGAGGCTAATAAACAAGGAGTGTCGAGCAACCGTTGGTATCGTAGGTAATATTAAACACAGCTTATCTAGGCTTGATAAGGCAGGTAAGAGAAGGTGGTTGGGAATAAGACCAACTGTTCGAGGCGTAGCAATGAATCCAATTGACCATCCTCATGGTGGTGGTGAAGGTAAAACCACCTCTGGACGACATCCTGTAAGTCCTTGGGGTACCCCAACTAAAGGCTTTAAAACTAGAAACAACAAGCAGTCTGACTCGTATATCATAAACAAAAGGAGGTAATATGGCTCGTTCGATATCCAAGGGACCATTCTGTTCACCTTCGCTTCTAAATAGAGTTAGTCGAGTCTTAAAGCTTAGTTTAAAAGAAAGGATTAAAACCTGGTCTAGACAATCTGTAGTTATTCCTGATCTCGTTGGTTTAACTGTTCTTGTCCACAACGGTAAGCTACATATGCCTATACATATACTTGAAGAAATGGTTGGCCATAAGCTAGGAGAGTTTGCGCCAACACGAGTCTTTCACGGACATTCTAAGGAAAAGCAACCAAGAACTAAGGAGAGACATGATAGGTTGAAAAAGTAACGGAAACAATGTCCTTTAATTCCAACCCCCAATAATAGCTATGAGTATGAATACAAAGGTAATATACAGATGTATCCAAATGTCAGCTCAAAAGGTTAGGTCATTAAGCAGAGGTCTCAACAATGTGTCAGCTTCCAAGGCCACAGATATATTATCTTTTCACAAAAGGAAGGCTGCCTGTTTACTTAAGAGGTTGATTCAATCTGCAGTTCAGAACATAGTGTACATCCACAGCACCAACGTTACAAACCTGAAGATTAAAGCTATTAATGTTGATAAAGCCTCTTCCAGACTAAAACCCAGTCCTCGTGCCAAAGGCAGAGTAAACTACTTAGAAAAGCAAAGCTGCCATGTTTCTATTATAATTGAGGTTAGCTGATACTATATGGGACAAAAGGTTAATCCTAACGTTTTTAGGGTGTGTGCTAGGTTTGATTGGAACTCCAGATGGTTCGCAAACAGATATTCTTTCCCAGTCTTTCTAAAGGAGGACATTAAGTTAAGACGTATCTTAAAAGATAAGCTTAGGAGAACAGCTGTAGGGAGAGTCATGATTGAAAGAACTCCTAAGCTCATAAAGATAGTTGTACATAGTTCGAAGCCTGGTACTATTATTGGTAAGAAAGGAGGGGATATTGATGCTTTAAAGACAGAGGCTAAACTCCTGGCGCAAACCCCAGTAAATATATCAGTAGAAGAAATATCAAAGCCAGACTTGGATGCTAGGTTAGTTGCTGAAAACATATCTGAACAGCTAGAGAAAAGAGTATCAGTTAAACGGATCATTAAACGAGTTGTTAGTGGAGCCATACGACAAGGTGCGCTAGGTATAAAAGTAATGTGCGCTGGTCGTTTAGGTGGCGCTGAAATAGCGCGTAAAGAGTGGTATAAGGAAGGTAAAATACCGCTTCAGACTCTGAACGCTGATATTGATTATGCAACGTCCAAAGCCAAAACTACTTACGGTTCTATTGGTGTTAAGGTATGGATATACAAAGGTAGCCTTAAGGAATGTTCTTATGTTACAACCTAGGAAAAGGAAGTTCCGTAAAGACAAGAAGGGTCGAAATAAAGGCATAGCTCAAAGTGGAGTAAACGTTTCATTTGGAGAGCTTGGGTTGAAAACAGTATCAAGAGGTAGACTAACAGCTAAACAAATAGAAGCAGCAAGACGTTCTATAACACACCACCTGAAGAGAGGAGGTAAAGTATTAACCCGAGTATTTCCTGATAAGCCTGTTACAAAAAAGCCTGCTGAAGTTAGAATGGGTAATGGTAAAGGAAGTCCTGATCACTATGTATTTGTAGCACAGCCCGGAAAGATATTGTATGAAGTAAGCGGTACGGAACCATTAGCAGCCAGGAAAGCATTAATGTTAGCGGCTGCTAAGCTGTCTCTAAAAACGAAGATTGTTTGTAGAGTTTAGATGGATGGAGAGGCTTTCTACTGTGTACGTACGTTGAAGCAAGAACTCAATATGCTAGTGAATCTTCTGTTAACATCCAATTCCAGAACCAACGTATATAAAGCTAATCCTCAATTAACATCTGGCTGTCCCATCACTAGGATAAGGCTATTGAATAGTTTATTACGTCGTTTAACAATAAGTCCACAAACCCACTAATCTCAAAAGGAACTTCAATATGGTACATACAATAAAAGCTGTGGTTAGTTCAAGAAAGAGTAACAAAACCATTACCGTAACAACCAACACTAAACACAAACACAGTCTGTACAATAAATATATATCCAAAAGGAAAAGACTTCAAGTACATGACGAAAACAACCTGTTTAAAGTTGGAGATCTAGTACATATAACGAATGTTAAGCCTATCTCTAAAACTAAGTCTTGGACGGCATTGTTTGCTTTTAACAGCAGCTACAAGTAAGATGATACAAACAGAATCTGTATTGAACGTTGCTGATAACTCAGGTGCTAAAGCGGTAGTCTGTATTAAAGTATTGGGAGGTTCAAAGCGAAGATATGCTAATATCGGATGTATAATAAAAGTAAGTATTAAAGAAGCAGTTCCAAAGGGAAAGATTAAAAAAGGAGAAGTCCACAGTGCACTGATTGTTAGAACAAAAAAGGGTATATATAGACCTGATGGTTCAACTATTAGGTTTGATGATAACTCTGTTGTCTTGTTGAACTGCAAATATGAACCTATCGGAAGCAGAGTATTTGGACCTGTGGCAAGAGAACTTAAAGACTTGAGCTTTGTTAAAGTAACTTCTTTAGCACAGGAGGTTCTGTAATGCTAAACCCAAAGCAAGAAGCCATATCGAAGAACATGAACTACAACTACAGACTTAAAATACATCGCTTAGGTTCAAAGACAGCTATCTTGACCAAGCTCTATATGAACACCTCTTATATGCAGTTACCTAGGTTAGTTAAAGTTGTTTTAACTGTGGGTCTTGGAAAAGCTAGAACTGAAAAGATAAAGGTTGAAAAGCTATCAGAGAGTTTATCCAATATCTCAGGACAAAAGCCTGTAACTACAAAGGCCTCTAAAGCTGTTGCCAACTTTAAGATTAAGCAAGGTGAACCAGTCGGGTTAAAGGTAACTATCAGAAATGAACGGATGTTTGACTTCTTAGATAAGCTAGTTAATATAACATTACCAAGAATAAGGGACTTTAGAGGAATACCAACTAAGTCCTTCGATACGTATGGAAACCTGAACATAGGCATATTAGAACAGCTGGCTTTCCCTGAATTCAACTATGCCGAAGGTAGCGTAGACAGCGGAATGAACATCTGCATAGTAACGAAGACCAAGTCCCAAGAAAGCGCAAAACACTTATTAACCCTCTTTAACTTTCCATTTAAGGACACCGTTCATGGCTAAAACATCAGTAATAGAAAGAGAAAAGAAACGAGCTATGCTGAGAGTAAAACACTTCGCTTATCGTAGTTTGCTAAAAAGCTTACTTAGGAACTCCACAGTTAATTCTGTCGAAAAGCAAACCATACGTACAAAGCTTCATAAGTTACCAAGAGACTCAAGCGATGTAAGAAGAAGAAGCCGTTGTTTTGTTACAGGTCGTGCAAGAGGCGTATTCAGGTGCTTTGGGCTTGCAAGAATGTGTATTAGAGAGCTTGCTTTTAACGGTGAAATACCTGGTCTTGCACTTTCGAGCTGGTAGCGAAGATGAACAGAGACTCCGTTTCAATACTTTTAACGAACATCAGGAACGCACAAGCTACAAAGAAGGTTCAGGTGGTTGTTCCATTTACAGAGATAATATGCTCCATATTAAGAACCTTGAAAAGAGAAGGATACATAAATACCTTCTTTGTATGTAGTTCTAGCAAGAGGCATCTAAAGATAGTCATAGTGTTAAAGTATATGGACGATAAGCCTGTTATCAGCTGCATAACCCAAATATCCAAACCGGGTCTGAGAGTATACACTAAACACACCAATATAAAGCCTCATCTGAATGGTCTTGGAATAACTATCCTTGCTACATCCAAAGGTACGATCACTGATAAGCTAGCGAAGAAACTTAACGTAGGAGGTGAAGTGATATGTCATATTTCATAGTAATATGAAAAGCTCTCGTATCGGCAGAATACCCATACCATTAAACAATGTGCATGTGAATGCTGGAGATCCTTTTCAGGTAACTGGCCCTCTAGGAGTTCTTACATTAACTGTACCTTCGGTAATAAAGATTAAGCTCTACCAGACAATGATAAAAGTAACCCCAGTCTTTAGCAACCAAAGAGCTTCTGCAATACAAGGAACTGTTCGAACACTAATTTCGAATATGGTAGCTGGGGTTACTGTAGGCTTTAGAAAGGTTTTAGTATTAAACGGTGTTGGCTTTCGGGTTTCAATTAGGAATAACATATTAACTTTGTCGTTAGGTTATTCACATCCTATTATATATTGTGTGAATAGGAACATTAAGCTCCATCTTATATCTCCTAGTGAGTTGGAAGTGTTTGGAGTGGATAAACAGCTGGTTGGTCAAACATCTGCAGATATAAAGAGGTTCCATCCTATCGAACCATACAAAGGCAAAGGAATAAGGTTTATTAACGAAACGGTTAACTTGAAAGAGAGGACAAAAAAGAAATGAAGCACTTAACCACAAAGAGCCTAGTATTAACAAAACCTAAACGAACAAGAACTAAGTCTAAAAAGATATCCTTATTCAGGTTGGTAACTTATAAATCAAATGTACATCTTTATGCACATGTTGTTTCTGAAGAAGGTAACCACATAGTTACTGGAATTTCTACTATAGCAGCTTTCAAATATATAGACATCAGGCTAAGAAAAAATAGGTTTGGTGCCTCGTTGGTCGGTAAACTGATCGCAACCCGAGCTGTTTCCATTGGAGTTAATAGGATTACTTTCGATAGGTCTGGGTTTCAATACCATGGGTTAATACAGAATATAGCTGAATCAGCAAGATGCTATGGACTTCAGTTTTAACCATAGCTATATAATAACCATAAACCCATATACTAAAATGCATAAGTCATTAGAGTTGGTGTTTGAAAGATTAATTACCATCAATAGAGTTACGAAGGTAGTGAAAGGCGGACGTATATTAAGCTTCACAGCATTAGTTGTAGTTGGAGACGGTTGCGGTAGTCTTGGCGTTGGTAAAGGCAAATCAAGAGAAGCGTCATTAGCCGTACAAAAAGCTGTTAACAATGCTAAAAGGAATATCATTAAAGTATCTGTGTTGGGAAATACAATCACTCACAAAGTCGTTGGTAAATGCGGAGCTGCGGTTGTTATATTAGTTCCTTCAAAAAAAGGTAGGGGAGTCATAGCGAGTAACCATGTAAGGTCTGTGTTTAGCGTAGTAGGTATTAACCATGTGGTCGCTAAATGCCATGGCTCAAATAATCCGTTCAATGTTATACCAGCAGTATTAGATGGTCTAATGAAGCTGAACAACTTGAACTACATATATCGTAAAAGAGGAGTTTCTCCATTCAAAAGCCAATGACAACATATAAGAAGATCTTGGTGCAGTTGGTAAGGAGCTTAATATCAGTTAGTAGTAAACATAGAGCATACATTAGAACATTAGGATTGCGTAAGCTATGGTCCTTCAGGATTGCTTCTAATAATAAACACACCGTAGATCTGATTAAGAAGGTTCCATATTTGGTAAAGGTCCTCAACATTAAACACCCCGAAGGAAATGAAACTAAATGAACTAAAACCAACTGTTCGTTACAAACAGAGCGTTAGGCTTGGTCGAGGACTGGGTTCTAAGAAAGGGAAAACATCAGGTAGGGGCCACAAAGGTCAAAAGTCTAGAACAGGAGGCACAGTTAAAACATCTTTTGAGGGTGGTCAAACACCAATTCAAAGAAGAGTTCCAAAGCTTGGTTTCACAAGATATATAAGAAAGCATCTAATTAACCTGAACTATAACAAAACCTTAAAGGTAGATCTTTGCTATGACACTGTTTCAAACATGCTTTTGAGACGCTTTAACTTGGTTGGGAATAATGCTAAGACCATCAGAATATATAGTCAAGGGTAAGAGAGATTAACATGCCTATGGATATGTGCTACAGTAGCTACTCGTTAAAGCACCTTCTTAAAGTAGGTCCTATGCTTTTCATATGTCGTTTAGCTATGTACATACCCATTCCCCTAAGCTACTCATCAAAGGCAATCCGTCCTGAACCCAACACAAACAAGATAACACCGCTTATGGCTTTGCAGCTGTTCATGAAAGTAGCTTTAACAGCCTTATTAAACCCAACTCCTGAAGTATATATATTGCTAGTTAGGTTACTAATTCTACTATACACTTCTATTGAGTCTACAGCTACCTTACGGTTCTCCACGCTCCAGGTTGGGATTACAGCTGTGGGGTTAGTGGGTTTGTTAACGGTTGGTTCAATGGTTCTAATGTGGATGAATGAGCATATAAACATGGATGGTCTTGGTGGATCTTCTTTAGTTATTCTGTTTAGGCTATTAGCATATGTGCCTAGCGGGTTGCTTTTACTGAAAACATCCATTGGTAAGAACCCAACAGCTAGCTTCTTGTTTCTAACTGTTCTTGGTTTGCTGGTTTACTTTAGCATCTTAACAGAGCTTACATCACAAAGACTAACAGCCTGGCATCAGATGTCTGACAGAAAGCACACTTCTTACTGTTATGTTAAGCTGGTTCCAGTAAGCATATTCCCTTTAGCGTTAGCTGGTGTTACGGCAGTTCTTCAGGTTAGTTTAGCTGAGAAGATATGTGTAGTTTGTGGTTCGTATTTTAAATGGATGTGCATTCAGGATCTTATTAAACCCATTGAGACGTCCTGTGATGTTTTGACTCAGGTTGGTTTAATGGTCTATTTTTGTGTTATAGTCACAAGATGGGATGTGAAGACTAACTATGGTTCAAGCTGCCTGAAAAGAAGTGGAGCTATCATTGGTTTTCTTAGGTCTGGTTTAAAACCTAAAGAATACTTAGCCTATATATTTAGGGATATATACATTACTAAAACACTGTGCATAGCTTTAGGATGTGGTGTTATTAGGTTGTTATCTTTATTTACTAAACAGAGCTTTGTGCTAACTGATTCCTCGTTTATAGTTCTTATAGCTGCTTCTTTGGTTCTAACAGAACATTTGAAGTTCTATGCTAACTTCATACAATGCCTAAGGTTCTTTAAAACATGCTAATATAATATATGAGGTGTGTATGCCAAAAGCCAAACCTGTTCAGATGCATGGAGAAGTGATCGAAAGCCTTTCAAATACTAACTTCAGAGTTAGGCTGGAGAATAGCCACGTGGTTTTAGCTTACGCTTCTGGAAAGATGAGGCTACATTTTATTAAGATATTACCTGGAGATATGGTGACTGTTGAGATTAGTCCGTATGATCCTTTGAGAGCCAGAATAGTATTCAGGTCTAAACCTAACCATGAAAGTGGCAGCTTCAGTTAAAGTAATATGTAAGCTGTGTAGAGTGGTAAGGAGAAAAGGTGTAGTTAGGGTTTTATGTAGTTCTAACCCAAAGCATAAACAGAGGCAGGGTTAAGTGGTTAGACTTATTGGAGTTAACATACCAAGTAACAAATCTGTAGAGACTGGGTTAACATATATACACGGCATTGGAAGAAGCCTATCGAGGAGTGTCTGTTCTGAAGTTGGTGTTGATCCTAACAGTAAAGTAGTTAGCTTAAGTGAAAGTAGACTGGTGGCTATAAAAGAAGCTGTGAGTAAGTACTTAGTGGAAGGGGATCTCAAACGGTTGGTAGCTTTAAACATTAAGCGTCTAATTAACATTAACTGCTACAGAGGCATACGTCATAGGAAAAGGTTACCAACTAGAGGCCAAAGAACGAGAACAAATGCCAAGACTAGGAAGAATAGTAAACCCCTCAACAACTAAGGATTCTACTGACAATGTACAAACCAAAAGATAAGCAGCTAAGACCCGCTTCCAATAAGGTTCTGGATGGAATAGCGTATATACATGCTACCTTTAACAACACTATTATAACCATTACCTCAAATGATGGAGCTGTTCTGTTTTGGTCTTCGACAGGTAAACATGGTTTTAAGGGATCTAAAAAAGCAACTCCGTTTTCTGCACAAGTAACAGCTGACTCTGTAGGTAAAGCAGCTGTAGACTATGGAATGAAAGCGTTAAAAGTAAAAGTAAATGGACCAGGCACTGGAAGAGAGTCTGCCATTAGGTCATTATACAGCTCAGGCATCAAGATAATATCTTTAGAGGACGTCACGTCTATACCTCATAATGGATGTCGCCCATCAAAACGTAGAAGGGTTTAATATACAATCTAAAGGAGGAAGCTACCAATGTCTAAATATATAGGACCTAAACAAAAGCTTTCCAGAAGAGAAGGCTGTGATCTCTTTTTAAAGAGTGGTAGTCGTTCGTTTGAGGAAAAGTGTAAATCTAGAACTAAGCCAGGACAACAGAGTAAACACGTACTGAAGAGTAGCAGCTATGGAATTCAACTCCGTGAAAAGCAAAAGACTAAACGGACATATGGAATCTCAGAAAGACAGTTCCTAATATACATACGAAATGCTATTAAAACAAACAATGAAATAGGATCTCTTCTACTACATTCATTGGAATCTAGGTTAGATAATATTGTGTACAGACTGGGGTTTAGCGTAACAAGAGCTGAAGCACGTCAACTAATAGCACATAAAGCCATCTTGGTAAACAACAGAGTAGTGAACATTCCTTCATATTCAGTTAAACCAGTAGACTCAATTAAGATTCACGATAGGGCTAAAACCCAAAGTAGAATAACAAATGCTATCAGGATACATCAGAAAGTACCAAGCTGGTTGGCCGTAGATCATTCATTATTGGAAGGCTCGTTTAAACACATGCCAACCCGCAAAGAGATGCCAGTAGGTCTAAACGAAAGGTTAATATTTGAACTATATGGAAGCTAGAATGTTGATACCTCAAATAGTCTCCATTACAGCTCGAGGATGCAACATATCCCAGTTCTCAATAGAGCCTCTTGATAGAGGTTATGGTGATACGCTAGGTTGTGCATTAAGACGTACTTTACTGACTTCAGTATGTGGAACTGCTGTTACGGAAGTAGAAATAGTTGGCTCTTCAAACGAGTTCTCTTCAGTTGCTGGTATAGCGGAAGATTCTATGCAGTTAGCTTTAAATATAAGGAGTGTTGTTTTTAAACTGGACGTACATACTGAATCACTAGTTCTCACTCTACGTAAAACAAACCCAGGAGTAGTATATGCTAGAGATATACAAACGGACTACAGATGTCAGGTAGTTAATCCCAATCATATAATATGTCATTTGGATTCAGGAAGACTGAGCACGCATATTAAGATTCAGAAAGGTTGGGGTTATGTTCCTAAATACAATGGGTTATGTTGGAATAATGGTAAGTTAATATTGGATGCTTTTTATTCACCAGTTAAAAACGTTAGCTATTCTGTCAGTCTCATTAAATATAGCTTCGAGAGGTTAGTCCTAAACATTGAAACAAATGGTTCAGTTACTCCGTCAGAATCACTAAGACAGTCTATACATATTCTTAAATCTCAGCTATCATTACTCTCTGTATAATATGAAGCACAGCCTATCTTTAAAGAAGCTGAATAGAAAGACCAGCCATAGGTTATCGTTGTTTAAAAACCTAACACATTCACTTATAACAAGGGAACGCATATATATCTGTTTTGTAAAGGCAAAGAGTCTTAGAAAAGTCATTGAACCAATAATTACACATAGTAAAAAGAAAACAGTAGCTAACATTAGAACAGTGATGGAACAGCTAAACAATGAAAGCTGCGTTAGGAAAGTCTTTAACATTCTAGGACCCAGATATCTTCAAACAAAAGGAGGATACATCCATATTATTAAGTCACATATCCGTAAAGGAGATAAAGCAGTTGTTAGTATGGTGGAACTAATATGATAACTACCTAGAACCAGTCAAGACAATATAGACACCATTCCGAAAGAGTAGCACATCCTATTCATATTAACATTCTTCAATAACAAACCAATCTAAGAAGGAGAGCCTGCTATGTGTTTTACTAAAAGAGATCTTCGGTATGTAGGTATGCAGGCTCAGAACTCCTGGGATTTCTTAACGTATGAAAACATCAAGAACTTGGTACTAATCACTAATAACTCAGTGGATAGTTTATGTAGACTCAAACGACTACGAAGTTCCAAAAGAAATAGGAATAGTCTTAAAGTAACAAAGATCATTATTGGAGTTGGAGAGCGATACAAACGGTTAAGGTTCTTCATCGGTATACTCAAAGCTCTTTTATATGAGGAACTAAACAGAGACACGAAGGTAGTATCTTTTGGAGGTGGGGTACTTGGTGACATTGCGGGTTTTATTGCCTCCTGCTATATGCGTAGTGTTAAGTTAATACACATCCCAACAACTCTTTTAGCTCAAGTAGACTCATCTATTGGGGGCAAGAATGGTCTGAACACCGCGTTTGGAAAGAATCTTGTTGGAGCTCTACATATGCCTGGCAGAGTGATATTAGACATATCGAACCTAAGCACTTTATCTCAACGAGAGTGGGTCTCAGGGTTAGCAGAAGTTATTAAGATAGGAGCTGCACTTGATGGAGACTATTTTAAATGGCTTGAGAAGGTGATGTTTAATATACTGGACCGAAAGATGAGTGTTGTTATAGGTATGATTAAACATGCTTGTTTACTTAAACTAAACGTTACTACATCAGATTCTCGAGAGATAGGTGTGCGTTCTGTTTTAAACTTTGGACATACATTTGGACATGCAATAGAATCTTACCTCTCGTATCAAAAGTGGTTACATGGAGAAGCAGTTAGCTGTGGAATGGTGATTGCTTCTGACATCTCTTTTAGGTTAGGGTTAGTTGAGTTAAGTGTTCATCGTAGGTTGATACGTTTGTTATCCATCTGTCGTTTACCTATATATATGCCTAGCGGGTTGAAAGTAGAATCTTACCTAAAAGCATTAAGTGTTGATAAGAAGAGTATTAATGGGTTGGAGCGAGCTTGTAATGTTGTTTTAATTAAAGGCTTAGGGCAAGGATTAATATTAACAGTGAGTGCTTCTTCATTGGAGTCTCTTATATTGAGGAACCGAACCGTTGGGTACAAGGCCGTTGAGAACATATAGATTGGTGTTAGGCATGCTTGGGAGGAGCTATGTTTATTGTTCTAATGACTAGGTCGGTTCGGGAGCTGTTAATGGTTCTTTATAGAGTGTTCATATATCTCTATCATATACTCCAAGGAACACCAGCTTCATCTTACCAAGAATACCTGCTTAACCAATAGCTGTTTATAACTAAAGACATCAACATGAGACATGTGGGAGGACTTCCCGTATATCACTAGGAGCTCTATATGAGTATTGTTATTATAAAGGATGTCGAACCATTTGAAATAGCCATACGTCGGTTCAAGAGGATGGTTGAGCGTAGCGGCTTACTAAGTGAAGTACGTTCTAGGTTATATTATGAAAAGCCAACCTCTGAACGGAAAAGAAAGAAGGTAACAGCAGCAAGGAAGCATATCAAGAAGTCCTAATAATATGTGCTAACAGAAAGAGGGGGGGAAAGAGCCTGATGGTTGTCCGAACCTAACCAATAAGAACATCTGAAGTATCCTGAAGTCTCTTTTGCCTCTGTGTTATGATGTGTTGGTCTTGACTGGGGTATCTGCTTATGACTAACCTAAGCTACATATATTAATGCATTAGTAGAACCAAGTTAGAAGTAGTTAGACATAAGATATCCATAAAGGGGAACAGCTTCTACTAGACAACCATAACCACCTCCCCATAGTGGATCTAACGCACCTAACACTCCTAACAGCTAGCTCCTCTACATCATAT
>NZ_MKGN01000018.1 GCF_002682985.1 Candidatus Tremblayella phenacoccinincola | reverse complement strand
CTGACCTAAGAATAGACACATTTCGTTCTTCAGGGGCTGGAGGACAGCATGTTAATAAAACAGAGTCAGCTGTTAGGATAACACACTTACCAACTGGCATAGTAGTCGAGTGCCAAGATGAAAGGTCTCAACATAGAAATAAATCCAAAGCTTTGGTAATATTAAATGCTAGGTTAACTAACTTCGAATTAAAACGTAAACATAAAGAAGAGTCTTTAGTTAAGAAAACCCTATTAGGCACAGGCTACAGGTCTGACCGAATAAGAACATATAGCTATCAACAATGTCGTATAACAGACCATAGAATAGAGTTCACTATATATAAGCTAAATGAGGTTCTAAATGGAGACTTAGACTTACTTATACATCCAATCTTAAATAGATATTATTATGATGAATGCTTATAGAAGCTCTAACGAATACATATTCCTAAATGAACTTATATTAAGAACCAATATAGAACAACCAATAGATATATGGGACTTAACTCTAAAGATATCCAAAGCTGCTTTTATGCCAAGACTTGATACTGTTTGTTTAATAGAACAAGCATTAATATTATTACCTAATAATAAACTAAATGTACTTGACTTAGGAACTGGAAGTGGTACTATTGTTTTAAGGTTAGTATATGAAAGAACTAGCTGGATATCTATCGGAACAGACCTTTCTTTAACTGCTTTAACAATAGCCAACTATAATGCATATAGCTTAGGGCTAAAAGAATTAAAAGCTGTTAACTATATATATAGTAGCTGGTTTAGGTCTTTATATTTAAAAAGATATGGACTAATTATTAGCAACCCACCTTATATTAGTATAAAGGATCTCCATTTAAATAAAGGAAGCCTACCTATTGAGCCAACCATTTCTTTAGCTTCTTCTAATAATGGTTTACAAAGCCTATTTAACATATGTCTAAGCTCTGTATTCTTTTTAACCTACGGAGGTTGGCTATTACTAGAACATGGATATAACCAAGGATCTATAGTTAGAGCTTTTATATTAAGCTTATCTTTTAAAGGTGTTCATTCAATAAAAGACTATAGTAATGAACGTATTACAATAGGTAGGCTGCTATAACTACAAGCTATCATATATTTTCTAGAGAGAGTCTATATTGAATTATCTAACCCTAACTATAGCATTACAAAGGTCTGGAAGATTAAGTAATAAGTCAACCTATTTAGTTAGCTACTATAAAACTAAACAAGCCTATAACATTAGAAAGCTTATATTAAGTTCTAACCATAAAGCAGTTAGGATTATGTTTGTTCGAGATGACGATATACCTAACTTAATATTAACTAAAACAGTAGACTTAGGTATTATTGGTAAAAACGTATTTGAAGAGCAATCTTTTAGGTTTATTATATATAGAAAGCTAGTTAACTATTATATAATATATAGTCTTAAGTTCAGTAGTTGTCGCTTATCATTAGCTTTTCCTTTAGGTGAACCATGGACTGGTATTAGCTGTTTAGATGGGAAAAAGGTTGCTACTTCTTACCCATATATACTTAAACACTACTTAAAAAGATATAGCATAAGCTACATATTATATTATATTACTGGTTCAGTAGAAGTAGCATATAGTTCTGGGTTATCTGATATAATATTCGATGTAGTATCTACAGGTTCTACTTTATTTGTTAATGGCCTATATGAAGCAAAGATAGTTTATTACTCACATGCTTACTTAATTCAATGTCTTCCAAAGATATCTAATAACAAGCTGCTCTTAGTTAATAGGTTTAAAAACAGCATATATAATATAAAAAGACCTAAAGCATATATATTTATTAGTAGTTGGTTTATATATAGAAAGCTAGTTAAGATTATACAGAGATATATAAAAGCTAATGTCTACAATATAGCATCATTAAATAATAAGTCTATATGGGTTCTTTTTCAACTATATAGATAACTACATATATATTAAATAAGGAGAACCTTGAAAGTAAGCTATTTATTCATTAGTCTATATATAACCGAAAAGCCATTAAATAACAAAGCTATAGGATTGGTGCTAGTATTAAAAGACCATAAGGTTAAGTTAGTTATATTAGTTAGCAAGGCTACTTTTAAGTTAACAGCTGGTTTTAAGGGGTGTGTATTAAATACACATATAACTATACTAAATATGCTAACCTATTTAGGTGTGGCCTTTAGGTTAGCTTCTATTGGTTCTTCTGACTTAAAAGCATATTATACACATATTGAGAAGCCTTCTAGGTCTCTATCTATAGGTTCATCTACAGGTAAAAGATATTATATAGCTAACAACAAATACTTCATAAACATAGCACATAGGTTAGGTATTAAACCAATACATATTAAGCTACTAAACCTAACTAAACCATATATAGCTAGCCTTAATAAACTAATAGCTAACTACTATCTAAACATATATAGAATAACTAATGAGACAGCTATATTAGTTACTATTTGGTTAACTGATGATTCTATGTCTAACTATATTGCTACTAACATAGGATTTCTTAACCATATGATTAACCAAATAGCAACACATGGCAGGTTTAGAGTAGTTATTCTAGCTAGAGGAGATGTCCATATAGATGACCACCATATCATAGAAGATATAGCTATAACTCTAGGTATTAACATAAAGACCACTTTAAAAACTAACATAGGCATAAGTCGTTTTAGTTTTACTATGCCTATGGATGAATGTATATCAAAATGCGTAGTTGATATGTCTAATAGGTTTTATATATACTATAAAGCTAAATATAACTACCAAAAGATTGGAGATGTTTCTAACTCAATGATAGAGCACTTTTTCCGTTCTTTAACAGAATCCTTAACCTGTTCTATATACTTAACAACAAAAGGATTCAATGACCATCATAGAGTTGAAAGCATATATAAAGTATTTGGAATAGCATTAAACAAAGCTCTTAATATTATTGGTAATAAGCTACCTAGTTCTAAAGGAATACTTTAATGTTAATAGCTATCTTAAATACAGGCTGCGCTAACATCTCTTCAGTAAAACATACAATACATATGTTAGGATATGACTCCATAGTTAGCTGTGACTACAATACAATAATAAACACTGATAAACTAATTATACCAGGCATTGGCACTTCTTCGTTAGTTATGAACAATGTTAATGCTTATAAACTATCTAACATAATAGCTACCTTTCCTAACCCAATATTAGGCATTTGTATTGGTATGCAGTTAATGTGTTTAAGCAGTAAAGAAGATGGTTCTATAAAAGCCCTAGGCATAATAGAAAACCAAACAGAACAACTAACTAACTATGGAAAACTAATACCACATATTGGTTGGAATAAGGTTGTCCATCAGTCTAAGAACTTTTTATTCAAAGATATTGAAAATGGTAGTTGCTTCTATTTTGTCCATAGCTACAATATTCCTTTATCCATAGCGGACATAGCAACCTCAATATATGGGGACCTATATACAGCTGCTTTCAATATAAATAACTATTATGGAGTTCAGTTTCATCCAGAAAAATCTGGAAAGTTAGGGATGATTCTATTAAGAAACTTTATAGCTTTATAGTAAATGATTATACCTTCTATAGATCTTATGTTTAATTCTATTGTACGTTTATATCAAGGCAACTACCAATGTATACGTAAATATAACTTAGAGCCTTTATATTATATTAAATACTATATAGGGAAAAGATCAAATATAATTCACTTAGTTGATCTAACAGGAGCTAAAACCCCATTAAAACGACAAGTAAGGTTAATCTCTAATATAGTTTCAAAATGTAAATCAATAACATTACAAGTAGGCGGAGGTATTCGAAACTCTTCTGATATATATGGTTTATTAAAACTAGGGACCTCTCGAATAGTAATAGGGTCTATTGCTATTAAGGAACCAAGAGTGGTTCAAGAGTGGTTAACTATATATGGTCCAGAAAGAATAGTGTTAGCTTTAGACATATGTAATGGTTCTAATGGTAGTTATTCAATATATATTAACGGATGGCAAAGCAGTTCTAACAACACTATTGAAAACGTTCTTAACCATTATAGTTGTTATGGTATTAAACATATACTATGTACGGATATCTCAAGAGACGGTACTTTTATTGGGGTTAACTTAAGACTATATAAATACTTATTATATGGTTGGCCTAAACTATCTTTTCAATCTTCTGGTGGTGTTAAAAGTCTAAATGATATTATTAAGCTTCGCTATATAGGTATTAAAAACATAATAGTTGGACGTGCTTTTATAGAAAATAGGATTGCTTTTATGGAGGCTATAGAATGTTGGCAAAACGTATAATACCGTGTCTCGATATATTCAATGGAAAGATAATTAAAGGTAAAAGGTTTTCTAACCATAATGATATTGGAAATATAGTTGATTATTCTAAATACTATGCTTCTTCTGGTGCTGATGAATTAGTATTTTATGATATAACAGCATCTGTTGAAGATAGATTAATAGATAAAAGGTGGATATCCAAAGTAGCTGAATCTATTAATATTCCATTTTGTGTTGCTGGTGGAATTAGGAATGTTTCTCAAGCTAAGGAAGTTTTTTCTTTAGGGGCAGACAAGATATCAGTTAATACTCCTGCACTAAGTGATCCTTTTTTTATAAGTCGGTTAGCGGATATATTTGGTTCACAGTGCGTAGTCGTAGGTATTGATAGTTGGTTTAACAAAAGCATCAACACATATCAAGTAAGAAGCTATACAGGTAACCAATATGTATCAAACTATGCTAGCTGGCATACAATAGCATGGGTTGAAACTATACAAAAGCTTGGGGCTGGAGAAGTTGTAATAAATGTTATTAACCAAGATGGTATTAAAAAAGGTTATGATATAAAACACCTAACAGATATCCGTAATTGTTGCTCTATGCCTCTTATTGCTTCAGGAGGGGCAGGAAATAGACACCATTTTATATCAGCTTTGAAAGAGTCTAAAGTCGATGGGGTTTTAGCTGCTTCTGTTTTCCATAGAAACACTATTGATATTAGCTCATTAAAGAAGTTTCTATTAAGTAAAGGGGTTGAAGTTAGGTTATGAACATATACAAGACTTTTAAGCTAACATATTTAAAAGGGTTTCTATGTTACTTTAGAAAACATAATATCATAATTCCTATGGCTATTCAAGATATTATAACAAAGGATGTTTTAATGGTAGGTTATTCTGATATAGAAGGCATATATATTAGTTTAGAAAGTGGTTATGTTATATGCTATTCCAGAACTAAGTATTGCTTATGGGTGAAAGGGGAAACGACTGGCTATATAGTAGGGGTTTATAGGATATGTTTAGATTGTGATAAAGACTCTGTTCTAATAGGTTCTCTAATAAAAGGAAATACCTGCCATCTTGGAAACTATAGCTGCTTTTGTTCGGAGTAGCTGTATGCATGGTTCGCATCAATATAATACCAGCTAATCCACATAATAGGTTCTACTTAAGATATTATATTAAAGCTAGAGTATGCTAGAGTAAGAGCCTGTTTAGTTAATATAGGTGCGGTAGTTCAGTTGGTTAGAATATCGGTCTGTCACGCCGAAGGACGTGGGTTCGAGTCCCATTCGCACCGTCAAGGGATATAGCTCAAACGGTAGAGTACTGGTCTCCAAAGCCAGCAGTTGGGAGTTCGAGGCTCTCTATCCCTGTATATCATATGGACATATATAGTCTTCTTGGGTTGCTGTTAGAGGCTTATTTAGAACAAGTGTTCAAACATTATGTTTAGCTTTTCTTTAAACCTGCCGTCCCATAAAGACATCTAGTCCTTTTCCTTTTTAGGGTTAGTTGTTAGAGAAGGGGGGTAGAATAGGTTTAGAAGGGTATGTTCTTATTAATTGAATGTAGTTAGGCCTCTATATAGGTTTATTATATATCCTATTATAAGTATAGATGGTGTTGTATTATTATATGTTAAGCTTTCTATGCTTTTTATATTACTTATTATTAGCTTTTGGTCTTTATTAGAACTTGAAGACACTATTGCAATTGGGATCTTATTTGAGAACCTACTTTTTAATAGCTTTTCTTTTAGCTTAGTTATATTACTTGCATACATATACATTATTATTGTTTGCTTCTTATTTAGGTCTAGACTCCAGTTAGGTTTGCTTTTATAGGATATAGACCCTGTTGTAAAAGAAACACTATTAGAGTAGTTTCTATGTGTTAATGGTATTCCTACTGTAGTTCCTATTGCTGTTGTTATCCCAGGTACTATATGTGATGG
>NZ_MKGN01000017.1 GCF_002682985.1 Candidatus Tremblayella phenacoccinincola | reverse complement strand
AGGGTTGATAGTCTAGGAGAACAGCCTTAAAGTATGTATGATGAGGCTATCGTATATGTATGAGGCTAACGAAGCTAACGAAACAATGAACAGACTGACAGCAGAACATACTACTGCTTTCCACCCCAACCTTCTCCGGGATACCTTTCCTACTGAGAGTTCCCACACATACTCCCTCACAAACATCCTCTTCTGTTTACTACTGACCCTAACTCCACTACCTACTATCCAGAACCACCTACTAATCATTCCAGAGATTAACCCAGAACACCCCTATGTTCTCCCTCGCTACTGCCTTACCTCCCTCTCTCCTACCCCTAACCCATAGGCATGCGTTAGATGTCTTTATAGTTTAAGTGTTCCCCCCAACCTATAGTTAACTACCAAACGCAGTCCCCAACCGTAAGACTATCTATCTCGTTAAGAATGTTCTGATGTAACTGCTGTTCAGAACTACTAACTGATATGAGAGGCAACCTTTTACAAAGAGACGTACGTTCTACTGGTCCACAACCATCATTAAAACCTGCCGTTGATGCCTTGATTCTATTCAATACTATAAAAACATCTGCTAAAAGCTTTGCATCTATCAGAGCTCCATGCTTTATTCTTTTGGTTCTTGGTATATTGAACCTATCACACAAATAATCTAAAGAACAACGTTTATTAAATAATACCTTAGCTTTTGTGAGAGTATCTATTATTCCTAAGCTGAACCGAGCAATTGATGGATAACCTATACTAACTAACTCCCTGTTTATAATGTTAACATCGAATGAAGCATTGTGGGCTACTATTACCGATCCATATATAAAAGCAAAAACCTATCAGCAACCTCCTTAAACCTAGTCTGCTTTTTAAGGAAAGAGTCTTTCAAGCCGTGTATCTTTAACGCACCAGGAGTATTTAAATAGTCTGGGTTAACGTAGCTTTGAAAGTAATTCCCAGTGACAACATCTTCCATTACTTCTACACATCCTAACTCTACAATCCTATCGGACATCACATTTAAACCTGTAGTCTCAGAATCTAATATAACATATCTAGTGTTTGTATTCATAGTAGTCTCCAGGTTGGAGTAGCTTTATTAGGTTTTATCCTATTATTAACAGAGTTCCTATTCCTATATGAGGTTCGTGTTGGATACTTTGTTGGGTTTAGAGGATGGGGTTGCTTTTGAAGGTAGATCAGTTGGAGCAAAAGGCATCATTACTGGAGAGCTAATATTTAATACTTCTATAACTGGCTACCAAGAAACTATTACCGACCCAAGCTACCTTGGACAACTAATAGTATTCACTTTTCCACATATTGGAAACACAGGCATAAATAATACTGATGTTGAGTCACAAAGAGTTTACGCTTCAGGAGCCATTGTACGTTCGCTTTCTACTTTTCAATCTGGGGTCAGACTAATGTGTTCCCTATACAAAAAGGTTAGGAAAGCAGGAATGGTAGTAGTGTCTGGAGTTAATACCAGGCTGTTAACACAAACCTTAAGGACTCGAGGTGTTATCAAAGGCTGCGTTATAACCAGTAGGAACGCTAATCAGCTAGTAGTTGATGTTGCTAGAGCCTCAATAGATATATCTACGAGAGACTTATCGAAAGAAGCATTCAATGGTAAATCTGTATCTTGGCAACCCAATAGAAGCTGCTTGGAACATAAGTATAAAGTCATAGTTTTAAACTTCGGGTTAAAGCTCAGTATATTGCGAAGCCTTATGGATAGAAACTGTAGAGCTTATGTTGTTTCTGCTTACGTCAACAGTAAGGACATATTGAACCTAGCTGTGGATGGAATAGTATTATCTAATGGACCTGGTAGTCCTAGCATAAACCCAGACATAGTCTCAAACGTTAAAAAGATAATACGATGTAGAGCACCAATGTTAGGTATCTGTTTCGGGCACCAAGTTACTTCTCTTTCCTTGGGTGTGAAAACTAACCGCTTGAGACTAGGACATCACGGCACAAACCACCCAGTTAAAGACCTAAACAGCGGCTCTGTAGTAACCACTTCTCAGAACCATAGCTTTACCATTGAACCAGCCTCTCTAAACGATGCTTTCAGGATATCTCATATTTCCTTATTCGATGAATCAATCCAAGGGTTGGAGACATATAATCATTTAACGTTAAGCTTTCAAGGACATCCAGAAGCATGTGCAGGTCCCAAAGATATAGAATATCTGTTTGATGCCTTCATTGCCGTATTCAACAGTGTGGTCTAATAGATGCCTAAGAGAACAGATATCAAAAGTATTGTTGTGCTAGGTGCAGGTCCGATTACTATAGGACAAGCGTGTGAGTTTGATTATTCAGGAACCCAAGCATGCCAAGCTTTGATCGAAGAAGGTTTAAGTGTTTCTTTGATAAATAGCAACCCTGCGACAATAATGACAGACCCCAATCTAGCAAGTTCTACATACATAGAACCAATGAATGTTAAGTCGATAGCTGAGATACTACGCAAAGAAAAGCCAGACGCAATCTTGCCAACAATGGGAGGACAAACAGCTTTGAATTGTTTACGAGAGCTTAACAATGTTTCTGTTCTTAAAGACTTGGACATAGAATGTATCGGAGTAACTCCTGACTCCATCGAACGTACAGAGAATAGGCATCTATTTAAGAACCTTGTTAAAAGCTTAGGATTCAATTCTGCGTTGTCAGGACTAGCACATACAGTGAGCGAAGCGCTTAGGGTAAAAGCTGATATCGAAAGCAAAACTAGCAAGACACATCCAATCATTGTTAGACCATCGTTTACTTTAGGAGGGTTAGGAGGTGGTGTTGCATATGACAAAAGAGAGTTTGTAGCAATATGCAAAGCTGGGTTTAGGCTGTCTCCTGTTAGTGAAGTATTAATAGAAGAGTCTCTCCTTGGTTGGAAAGAATATGAGTTGGAAATAGTGAAGGACTATAATAATAACTGCATGGTGGTGTGTACTATTGAAAACATTGACCCTATGGGAATACATACAGGAGACTCAATGACAGTGGCTCCCGCTCAGACACTCACTGACAAGGAATACCAATCGATGAGAAAGGCAGCTTTTGCAATAGTAAACCAAGCAGGAGTCCAGTCTGGAAGCTGTAACGTACAATTTGCTCTTTGTCCCCAGACTGGTCGGATGGTAGTGGTAGAGATGAATCCAAGAGTCTCAAGATCTTCAGCGTTGGCCTCAAAAGCAACAGGGTTTCCGATTGCGAGGATATCTACCAAGCTGGCGGTAGGTTATTCTTTAGAGGAACTTAAGAACAGATCCACCAGCGATTGTATACCAGCATCTTTCGAACCAACAGTGGATTATATAGTCACTAAAGTACCAAGGTTTACGTTTGAAAAGTTCCCAGGGGTAGAACCAGTTCTTAATACTCAAATGCAGTCAGTCGGAGAAGTAATGGCAATTGGTCGTAGCTTTCCAGAATCATTCCAGAAGTCATTAAGAAGCTTAGACTATGATGTCCATGTGTTGGACCTACAAGTGAACATTGAGAATATACTAACCTTCCTTTCATATCCTGGTCCAAAGAGACTATTGTACATTATGAAAGCTTTTAGAGTTGGGTTAGGAATTAACCTAATATATGAAAGAACTTGCATTGATAAATGGTTCCTGTTTTACTTTAAGCATATCTCAACCGTTGAAGTAAGACTGTTGGGACAAAGATATTGTTATGTTTCCAGGAATGAATGGCGAACAGTTAAACAGCTTGGTCTTTCTGATCAGTTGGTATCTAAGCTTTGGAATGTTAGTGAAGATATCGTAGTATATTTGAGAAGAGCCTTAAATGTGTTCCCTTCTTATAAACGTATTGACACTTGTGCTGCTGAGTTTCCAGTTAAAACATCGTATATGTATTCAACATATGAAGGAACCTGTGAAGCAAACCCAATCAATAATAATAAGGTGGCAGTAATAGGAAGTGGTCCAAATAGAATCGGTCAGGGTTTAGAGTTTGATTATTGTTGCGTTCATTCTGTTATCGCACTAAAGAGACGAGGCTTTGAAGCTATAATGATTAACTGCAACCCAGAGACTGTTTCAACTGACTATGATATACCAAACAGGCTTTATTTTGAACCGCTGTCCCTCGAAGACGTAGAAGAAGTTACTATTAAAGAAAAGCCCTGTCTAGTCATAATCCAATTCGGAGGTCAAACTCCTTTAAAGCTTGCAAAGTCCTTAAACAAAAGAACCATAAGCATTTTAGGATCTTCAGCGAAAGCTATAGAGTTAACAGAAAACAGAGAGCATTTCAAGATAGCAGTCAGCAGAACAGCTCTCAAACAACCGAAGAGCTTTATAGTTAATTCAAAGGAAGAGGCCATATCAAAGGTTAGAGAGCTTGGGTATCCTGTGATAGTAAGACCTTCGTATGTGCTAGGTGGTAGTAACATGAAGATATTGCATGATGAATCCGACCTACGTTGGTGTGTTAACTATGCTAACAGCTTAGAACTTCCAAAGGTCCTTATAGAACGGTTTCTAACTGAAGCAGTAGAATGTGACATTGACTGTGTAAGCGATGGTGTTAATATTATTATGCCTGGTATTATGGAACATATTGAACAAGCAGGTATTCATTCTGGAGACTCAGCTAATTCTTTACCTCCTCGTTCAGTTAACTCAAACACCATAATGAAACTTAAAGAACAAACACAGACCCTAGCAAAGGTGTTCAATATAGTTGGGCTAATGAATATCCAGTTTGCAATACAGAGCTTAGGAACCAATGATGAAAGAATATATGTACTTGAGGTTAATCCTCGAGCTGCAAGAACAATACCATACGTTTCTAAATCTATTGGACTACCTCTAGTGAACCTAGCTACAAGGGTAATGGCTAAAGGTTCTTTAGGTTTCGAAACTAATATTAACGTTAAAACAACCATGTGCACCATTAAAGAGTCTGTGCTTCCGTTCGTCAAGTTCCCTCATATCGATCCAATGTTAGGACCAGAAATGAGATCAACCGGAGAAGTAATGGGAGTAGGAAGAACATTTGGGGAAGCCTGGCTTAAGTCTCAAGTTTCATGTGGGTTTGTTATATCAGGTGAAGGTGTTCTATTCAACACGGACATCAAAGAAAAGCTGCGTATATCTCAGATCGCTCGTATGCTTTCGAACTTAGGTTTTAACCTATACGGAACAAGCCATACATCAAAAGCTATTAGGAGCAAAGGGTTAACTATAAAAGAAGCCGTGTCTATAGAAGAAGGAGTAACAGTGGTTATATCAACATCCAAACGTAACGCAACGCTCAGACTCATTGCTAAAACAACAGGAATACCTTATTATTCCACTATTAGAGGAGGTCTAGCAGTTGTGGAAGGCTGTTTGTCTGTTAATAGGTTAAGGACTTGTAAACTTCAATCAGTAGCAGGAATTAATATATATGAGTAAAGCTTTCAAAACACACAGCTGGTTCAAGCACTACTCTAAGGGTCTATACATTAGAAAGGTAAGAACTCAAGACTATAGGGCAAGCTCCGTGTTTGTTCTGAAGAGCATAGAAGGCAAGTATAATCTTATTGAGAACTGTGTCACAATATTAGGGTTAGGCACAGCACCTGGTTGTTGGGTTCAGTATGTATTGGAGGTTAAGAAAAAGACTAGTGGAACGTACAAGGTTGTTGCTATTGATAAGATGCCTATGGAATACATAAACGAAGTATGCTTTATTAACGGAGAATATACAGACTGCAACACCCAAACCAGACTTGAGGTTGAAATGGGAATGGGGTTAAACACTAAACACTCTAAGTTCAGTCTTATTCTTGCAGACGTTTGTGCTAGCGTTCCAAGAGATAGGTGTATTGTCAAAACAGTCCTTGAGAGTATTAAAAGTATGTTAGCTTTTGTTACTAGGTTTCTGAGTAAGAAAGGGTTGCTACTATATAGATTCTTTCCTCAATATCAGACTGCTATTAGAGCATGGTTTAGGTATTGCTTTAGGTATATAATAAGCATATGGGTAGCCTCTACTCGAGAAAGGAATGGTTCATCAGCTATGTATGTGCTCTGTAGCTGTTAAGAACCAACGTATATCTGTCCTAGAGCCTGGTTCATCTAATAGCCTATAGATACATACCAATATAGACTGCCTTTTCAAGCTACAATGAACATCATACATACTAATCTACATACTAATATACAAAGGTTAACTAACAACACAAGAACACCAAGATCTCAGATGCGGAGGTTGGAATTGAACCAACGTCCTTCGGGTTATGAGCCCGATGAGCTGCCAAGCCTGCTCCACTCCGCTTTAGATGCGTATTATGTTTATTATATAATACCGAGGACGGGACTTGAACCCGTATACTTATAAAAGCATTACCACCTCAAAGTAACGCGACTACCTATTTCGCCACCTCGGTATTAAACACTTTCTCCCTCCTTCCTTTGAAGAGCTATCAACAAAAGTATCCCTATAAATGCTAACTATAAGCCTATCTCTTTAGCTACAATATAGGCCTCTCTAGAAAATATATGAGAAGCTTTTGGGGTTCGTATG
>NZ_MKGN01000016.1 GCF_002682985.1 Candidatus Tremblayella phenacoccinincola | reverse complement strand
GCCTATGCCACTAGCCTTTTGGGTTGTTGATAAAGCAGCTATTGTTTCTTCTTTTATATTAGCATTCATATGATATATTGCTGTTGGCTCTATGGCTTTTGGGTTGCTCGTAGTGATGTATTATTGGAATATGTCCCTGAATCAATAGTTAACTAACCAAAAGACTATCTATTCTAAGCCCTTCTCTAGAACACCTTTTTATATAACTTCTTTCATATACTAACTTGATATGTGTTTTTATTATTATTATACCAGCTCTTGGAGTTCCTATGTAAAAGCTATCTCTATATATTACAATAGGAGCTGTCTCTTTTATAGTTCTAAATGATTCTCCCATAGATTCTTGTTAAGTTGAAAAGCTAACCCTACTATAGAATCTGGAATTAGGTTGTTGGTTCTATATATAGAGTCAGAAACAGTTAGTAGCTTTTTATTTACTAATATAGCTAGTATAGTTTGGCTTTTTGATACTCCTCCTTTTGAACTTCGTTTTATTATACAGGAACCTACCTTTAAAAACCTATAAACATCCTTATTAATTATTGGGTTTATCTTAGCTAACGTTTTTATACTTAGTTCTTCTATTGGTGTTTTTATAGCTATTCCTTTTATTACTACCTTTCCTGTAATGTTATGTGCTTTCCTAAATGGAATACCTTTATTTACTAAGTAGTCTGCCAATTCTGTAGCATTAGAATATCCTTGCTTTGCTTTTAATATACATGCTTTTAATCTTATCTTTATGTTTATTATTATTAGCTTTGTTATATGTAAACACTCTTTCCAAGTAGTTATAGTATCTAGTATAGCTGCTTTACTTTCTTGCATATCTTTATTATAAGCTAAAGGTAGTCCTTTTAGAATAGTTATTATGTTAGTTAACGCTCCTTGTATTTTACCTACTTTTCCTTTTATTAGTTCTAAAGCGTCTGGGTTTTTCTTTTGTGGCATTAGAGATGAACCTGATGTTATTTTGTCTGTTAACTCTACTAAGTTAGCTTCTTCTGTATTATAAAAGATTAGGTCTTCTGAAAGCCTTGATAAATGTATTATACTAATTGTTGCAGTTGCTATTAATTCAATTAAGTAGTCTCTATCTGAAATACTATCTAAACTATTAGACGTTGCTGTGTTAAAGGATAACCATTTAGCTAGTTGTTCTCTGTCTATATTGTATGCTGTTCCAGAAATAGAACCAGAACCTAACGGATTAATGGATGTTCTTTTTAAAGTATCATCTATTCTTAGCTTATCTCTTAATAGCATTTCATTATAGGCTAGACACCAATGCGCAAACGTAATTGGTTGTGCTTTTTGTAAGTGTGTGTAGCCAGGCATTATTGATTCTATATGTTTTTCAGATAAGGCTACAATTCTTTTTTGTAATGTGTTTAATATAGGTATTATTAGACATATTTCTTTTATACACCATAGTTTTGTATCAGTTGTAACTTGGTCATTACGGCTTCTTCCAGTATGGATCTTTTTACCTATAGAACCTAGAACTTTTGTTAGTTTATATTCGACCCAAGTGTGTATGTCTTCAGAGTTACTCTTTTTTAAGTTAACACTAGCTTTTATAGCTTTTGTTAATATGTTGGTTAGTTCTTGTTCTATCTTTAGTTGTTCAGTCTTTTTAAATATACCTATTGTGTATAGAACATATGACCATGCTTTCGATAGAGTTACGTCTTGTTCTATTAGAAGTACATCGGTTTTTAATGACTTGTTAAAGTGTTCAAACATTATGTTTAGCTTTTCTTTAAACCTGCCGTCCCATAAAGACATCTAGTCCTTTTCCTTTTTAGGGTTAGTTGTTAGAGAAGGGGGGTAGAATAGGTTTAGAAGGGTATGTTCTTATTAATTGAATGTAGTTAGGCCTCTATATAGGTTTATTATATATCCTATTATAAGTATAGATGGTGTTGTATTATTATATGTTAAGCTTTCTATGCTTTTTATATTACTTATTATTAGCTTTTGGTCTTTATTAGAACTTGAAGACACTATTGCAATTGGGATCTTATTTGAGAACCTACTTTTTAATAGCTTTTCTTTTAGCTTAGTTATATTACTTGCATACATATACATTATTATTGTTTGCTTCTTATTTAGGTCTAGACTCCAGTTAGGTTTGCTTTTATAGGATATAGACCCTGTTGTAAAAGAAACACTATTAGAGTAGTTTCTATGTGTTAATGGTATTCCTACTGTAGTTCCTATTGCTGTTGTTATCCCAGGTACTATATGTGATGG
>NZ_MKGN01000015.1 GCF_002682985.1 Candidatus Tremblayella phenacoccinincola | reverse complement strand
CATAGCTAAATATATGTTTGGTTGGTCTTATCAATATAATATCCTTAGTGCAGTTTAGTTAATAGTTATTATATTATATGCTAAATAAACCTAACTCTAATATGTAGTTAACCCATAGATATATGGTTCATCAATATATACGCTAGTCTCAAAAGAGATCAAAAGAATACTCCCAACTTCCTCTATAGATACTATAATAACCATTAGTAGATAAGAGCTCTAACATCCTAATAAGACTGTCCTTAGAAGCATAACTTGTTTAACGTGGGTAACACAAGGAAACATGACTCTCAACCTTCGAACACGCCTTTGTGTTAAGAAACTGTAGTTACTACCAATCATGTCTTGCAGTGAGTCTTTTAGTTTTAAAGCCTGGGCTGTCTCCAGAATAATCTTAACATCCCTTATGGGATTACTATGTTTTAACAGTAGGATTGCTTTTGCGCCGTTGGCAGAATGCGTATCAATCAGTAGTCCGCATCTTTTGTATATATACTGAACTATCATATGTCGTTCTGAACCAGTCGTACTTTCAGCAGAAATACCTAACCTCTTTATGGACCTGTAGCTAATGTAGTTAAGTAATCTTACTAACCCAAAGTACTGTATTTGTTGAAACACTTTGAACAATATGTTTGAGTTCCTATTTAAAAGCTCTAAGAGTAAGCGTTCAAGGTTTGATGCTTTTGATATGTCCATGCTTGGAGTGTTAGTAGATAGCAAACTGCTAGCTTTTCTTACTTGGTATGTGCCAGCTTTGAAGAACTCCTCCAACACATTATTCTCGTTTGTTGCGATAATGATTCTTCTTATTGGTAGTCCCATAGTTTTTGAAATGAACCCTGCAAAAGCATTTCCAAAGTTACCAGATGGTATAAGAAATGTTACGTATTCTTTTGACGCAATGGTTACTCGAAAGTAAGAGCTGAAATAGTACGTAGTTTGGAAAAGCAACCGAACCCAGTTTATAGAGTTGGCAGTTCCGTTGTTACTTCGATTCTTGCATAACAAGCGTTTAACAATATCCTGACAGCAGTCAAACTTTCCGTTGAAGCATATGTTAAAAGCATTTATCGATAGGTGGCTGTACATCTGTTCAGCTTGATATTCGGATATGCTTTTAAGTGGTGAGTAAACGAAAAGCCTTGAGCGCTTGCAAAACTGGAAAGCTGTGCATACTGAACTACCAGTGTCTCCAGAGGTGGCGCTAATAATGTTAACGCTGCTACTACCAAGAATTGTCTCAAAGAAGCCACACAATAACTGCATGGCAATGTCTTTGAATGAAAGAGAAGAACCATTAGATAAGCGAAGCATGTATATTGGAACGTTATCGTTAGTAGCTACCACATATCCGACTGGACAAGAGCCTGAATGGTTGTTGTAGTAGCTTAAGGGAAACCTTTCGTTGTATACGGTCCTTACTAGCTTTCTTATAATTGAATACGGTACGTCACTGATGAACCATCTATATAGTCTAGAAGCCAGCTCTTGGTATGAAAAGTATCTCCATAGGCGCTCTTCAATATACATGCTTGAGTAAGAAGTTGGCACATATAAACCCCCATCGCTAGCCAATCCCTTTAACAAAACATTTAAGAAAGAGCATAGTCTTTCTTCTTTGTTGGGTTCTCTCGTCGAATGATATAGCATCTATAATAGAACTCTATAGGTTGTAATGAATCCTCTGAAAGAGACAACAGCACGTTTGAAGCTTCTTTCGAAAACGTTTATCAAGACCATAATAACTTCTAAACGCTTATTCACTTCAAAGACTCTAAAAGATATTAAGTTAAGCTTTCTCTTTAAAAGGATGTTCAGAGACTCTTTGCATTCTTGGAACGATATGTGTATTGACCGAACATAGAAGCCACCTCTTGAATCTGTAATGGAGCTGTATGTGTGGGTTAATATCTTTGTTGGATAAGAAGAGCTCCCATAACGAATAGTCTCAACGTCTGCTATGATAGATGAAGCTGTTGGCTTTGTACCAGCTCCTTTACCAAATAGCCACATTCTACCAACACAGTCTCCAACCACAAGAATAACATTAGATGTGGCCTCAGCTATCCAGAAAGGCCAGTTAAGTGAAACAAAACATGGGAATGTAGCACACAGAGCTTTTCTTATGGTTAAAACAACAGACATCAGTTTAATGTTTAAACCTAATCTTTTTCCATATGCAATATCCTGAAGACTTACGGTTCTTATGCCTTCAAAGAATACGTATCGAATCGTTACGGCTGTTCTTAAAGTTATGTAATATATAATGCTTGTTTTCTGTGTCGAATCTACCCCATCAATATCGCATGTATTGTCTGTCTCAGCATATCCTCTTTGAGACGCGTCCAATAAAGCTCTTTTTAAAGGGACACCCAACCTATACATTTGTGATAAAGACCAGTTGGAAGTACCATTCAATACGCCTGCCACATAGCTAATCATGTTACCAACAAGAGCTTTCTCAAGGATTCTTAGTATTGGAATGCCTCCTGCCACTGAAGCCTCAAGCAAGATATTATTGTAGGTACGTCTTAGTTCAAAGTTGTAACAGGCAATCAGTGTTTTATTGGCAGTTACTAAAAGCTTTTTAGTGTTTAAGGTGCTTAACATAATATATCGAGCAAAGCATGTACCACCAACAGCTTCAACCAACACATACATTCGGGGTTCATATATTGGATTCTTTTGCATTGAGTTAGCATTGATCATTGTAGTTTTAGATGTTCTTCTGGTTAATATGACGGCTATTCTAAGATCTAATTCCAACCTGTTTCTAACTATATAGCTATTCTTATACATAACTGCCATAACTCCTTTTCCCACCGTTCCAAACCCAAACAAGCATATGCAAGATACTTTAGACATGTTCCGAGATGTGTGGTTGTTATTGAGTCTGTGGTTACCAATAATGAATTCAATAGAGAGCTCTACCACTTCTAGGTTGGGGTTGGTTTATATACATGGAAACAGCCAATCTAAGAAGGAGAGCCTGCTATGGATTGGTTTAGTTCATATTGCGTCGAGTTAGCCTTTCCTTAGAACTTTGATGCATACTTTGATTGCAACGTGGTTAGTTATTGTTATATTAACGTAATGTTCACCTAGCCTTTTAAATACAGTAGCCATGTAGATTTGGTCTCTCCAAACGTAAACATTAAACTTCCTTAATAGATAAAGAACGTCGGTATCTTTAACAGCCTCAAACAGTTCTCCATTATCTTTAGATGATCTCATATATAGTAAGTAGGTTGGAACTCTGTATGGATGGTCAATATGAAGTATATCTTTAGACGGGCTTATTGCATGTATATTGAAAGGAATTGTATATATGTGAGGTAACAGAAAGTTTCTAGCATAGCCGTTTTTAACGTACACAATGGTTCCTATGGGTCCAAGCTTTCTTATGTTTTCTAGTAGGACTACTTTCATTGGGTTCTATTCGGTTCTTTGTATATTAAATGCATGCTGGCATAGGGAAGTAAAGACAGGAACCTTGCACGTTTGATTGCAATGCTTAGTTGCTTTTGGATACGTGTCTCAGTGCCTGTTATTCTTGAAGACATAACTTTACCGAAGCTAGTGACGAAAGTCCTTAAAGAGCTAATGTCTTTGTAGTCTATAGGGTTGGCTTTGGACCAGGTGATGTTAGCTTTCTTCTTTAAAGGCATTACCCCGTTCTTAACATTGGTCTTTGTGGGTTTAGAATGCCTTTTCATTCTTTTTGGTCTTGTGAAGGGTTATCTTTTTCCAGAGCTTTTATAAACACTGACTTGCAGGTTGGTTTGTATTTACGTTTCACTATAAGAAATCTTAATAACGTACGGTTTTGTTTGAGCTTAGTGTTTATTTTGATTAAAGAATCACAAGAGCATTCGATGTTCATACAGTAATAATAAGCAGTGGGGGTATTCTTAATGACATAAGAAAGAATATGTTTACCCCAGCTTTCATACCGATGTACCAACCCTCCTACAGATAAAACTGTGCCACTCAACTCTCTGAAAAAAGAAGCCGACTCTTTATTGTTTACTGCGTCCATTAAATACACTATTTCGTAGTGGTTCACTTTGATATACGCTCTTCCAGTTGTTAGTTGAGATAGCCATATTGGGTTTATTTAAGAGGAGTCTATTATAGCATAGCCGAACGTTCTGCTTTTAGCTTTGAATCAATTTGGTTTATAACAGCCTTAACTGACTCCCTTCCATACAAAGATAGTCCTGAAACATGCCAGTCTTATTAGGTGTCCAACGTTAGGACTATAGGATCTTCTAATGCTTCTTTAACTGTTCTTAAGAAAGATACTGCTTCTTTACCATCTATCAGTCTGTGGTCGTAGGATAATGCTAAATATAACATAGGTTTAACTTCTACTTTATCGATCAATACAATGGGACGTTGCTCAACAGAATGGATTCCTAATATTGAAGCTTGAGGTGGGTTTAATACAGGTGTTGATAACAAAGATCCAAATATACCTCCGTTAGAAACAGTAAATGTGCCACCTCGGAGTTCTTCAATAGCAAACCTGTTCTGTATTGCTTTTACCATGAAGTTAGAGATACTCTTTTCAACAGTACGTATGTTCATTCTTTCAGTGTTTCTTAGTATTGGAACAATAAGTCCTAGAGGTGTGTTTATAGCGACTCCTATATCTTGATACTCATGATACACTATAGAATCACCTTTAATTGATGCATTTAGAATAGGATATTTCTTTAGTGCAATTGAGACTGCTTTTACGAAAAAGCTGGTTAACCCTAACTTAATGCCATGTTTCTTGGTAAAAGCATGTTTGTACATATCTCGTATCTTAATGACTGAACACATATTTACTTCATTGAAGGTGGTAAGAGTTATGCTGCTTTTATGGACTCGTAGTAAGCGTTGTATTAAGTTCTTTCGTAGACCAGACAAAGCTTCGTATCTTTCTAGCCTGTGGCTTCTTGTCTGGCTGCAAAGGCATGTATGTATTGTCTTTGTAGGTATTTCGGTATTACATTCGGTAGAGGCTGTTCCATAGGTGTCAGCCCCATCTTCTTTAGGTTCTATTACTACCAGAGATTGTCCACTGTGTACTACAGTTCTTTCAGGTGTCTTAATCTTCTTAATCAACCCATTAGCATCAGAAGGTATCTCTATAATAACCTTGTCTGTCTCCAATTCAAGTAGGACATCTCCCTTCTTAACATATTGTCCTTCTAGCTTCCTCCACTTTAGAACAACAGCTTCTGATACAGACTCTGCTAGATGGGGTACTTTAACTTCAATCTCGGTAGCAGCCATAATTATTCCTTTTTAAACGGACGTTGTAAGCGTTGCTAGTAACGAAGTGCTTTTGAATCCTGAACTCAACATCAAATCCTAATGCGGTTGAATCAGAGCTTTGAGCACCACAATAAACAACTCTATTCTTAACCACGTATCGAACATATGGTTCAATATGTTGCCATATGCCCTGATTCTTAGGTTCATCTTGTACATTCAATACCTCACAGGCTGTCCTATATTGGGTTGGTATGCAATGGTTAGGAAATGGATACAGCTGCTCCAGCCTGATAATAGAGACCCTGTTAATATTAAACCTGTGTTGATAGGATGCTAGTTGGTAATAGATCTTTCCTGAACAAACCAGTAATCTCCTTAAATGCTCAGCTCTTACATTGAACTGTTCCTCCACAATAGCTTTCCTAAACCTATTAGATGTGAAGTCAGATATGGTAGACCAAGATGCTTTAAGTCTAAGCAAGGATTTAGGGGTTAATATTGTTAATGGTCTTTTAACCTTCCTAGATGCCTGCTCAAGAATGATATGAAACAGCTGCGCAGAAGAGGTAGGATGTACAACTGTAATATTGTTACTTGAGCTCAGTTGCAGAAGCCTCTCAAGTCTTGCAGATGAGTGTTCTGAACCCTGACCTTCCTGACCATGTGGAAGATATAACACTATGTTTGAGGCCTGTCCCCACTTAGATCCACCAGAAGCAATGAGCTGATCAACCAGGACCTGTGCACAATTGATAAAGTCTCCGAACTGTGCTTCCCAGATCACCATCGCATAAGTCTTAACCAAAGCATAGCCGTACTCAAAGCCTAGTATTGATCCTTCGGACAGAGGAGTATTTATAACATGTATTCTACCTTGAAGTGACGATATGTTTTGTAAAGGAGCATAAGCTGGGATACCTTGAATACTTTGGTTGTAAAGTACTGCATTTCTATGCATAAAGGTTCCTCTTGTTACGTCTTGGCCTGATAGTCTTATTGGAATGCCTTTGTTTAAAACTAAAGCATAAGCTAAATGCTCACTGGAACACCAGTCTAGAGAAGTGCTTGTTTCTATTACCAGACGTCTGTTTAAGGTGGTTCGTTTTAAGAGTGGGTGGACTCTAAACAGCTGAGGAATTCTAACTAACTTATCTAGCAGCCATTTAAGTTCTTCTGTTAATGAAATACAACTGTTGTTAACTCTGAAGCTTTTGAATATATGTGTCTTTCTTATGAGTGGCTGTGTTGGGGGTTGTTCATCTAAAGAAGCTAAGTAATGGTCTCTTGCTTTTAGATATATAGCGGTTGCGCTTGGCTCCTCGTTTGATATATGTCGAAGGTAATCTAGACTGATGGGGTTGTGTGTTTTTATGGAGCTGTACATAAGAGGTTGGGTTATATCTGGAGTGTCTTGTTCATTGTGGCCTAACCTCCTAAATGCAATGATATCTAAGACTACGCTATTTAGGAACTTCATTCTAAACATTAACGCAAGCTTTGTAATAAGAACCACAGAGTCTGGGTTGTTTCCATCCACATGAAATACCGGTGTTTCTATTGTTTTGAATTGATCGGTGCAAAAGGTAGCAGAGCGTGTTTCTTTAGGTTGTGTTGTAAATCCTATTTGGTTGTTAATTACTATATGTATTGTTCCATATGTTCTGTATTGTTTAATGCCTGAATAGTTTAAAGCTTCGACCACAGTTCCTTGTCCTGTTATTGCAGCATCTCCATGTATCTGAATTGGAAGTACATAGCCATTCTTTTTCTTAGGAGTGTTTATGATATCTAGCTTAGCTTTCGAGATGCCTTCAGCTATTGGGTTAACTGTTTCTAAGTGTGAAGGATTATAGACCATTGTTAGCTTTAAACTGCTTTTATGGTCCAAACGGACCACACATCCAAAATGGTATTTAACATCAAAGCTTTGTATATAGGATTCCTTGTGTTGAAGCGAATGTACATAGAGACTGGCTGTTGCTTCGTGATATATGTTAATTAAGATATTAAGCCTTCCCCGATGCGCCATACCAACTACGATATCTGTAATCTTCGACTTGGACGCAAGACTTATTAGGGTGTTTAATAGAACAACAACAGTCTCGGAGCCTTCAATGGAAAACCTCTTCTGACCTACATACGTATTAGCAAGATGGTTCTCCAGTACATATGCTTTCGTTAGCATATATAAGATGCTTTTCTTTACGTCTAGGTTCAAGCTTAAGTTATTCAGTACGGTTCTTTCTAAACCACGCCATATCCACACGCGCTTAATGGGTTTTAAATGTGATACTTCAGGATATATGCTATGACAATAAGAACACCTTAGAAGACTTAAAGCTAATACATTTGGAAACAAGGACTTGTTGTTTAATGGTTCTAAGAAGCTAAGTGTGTTATTGAATCCTCTGAACAGCTCCAAAGGTCTGCTAGCAATATACAGTTTGGAAACGTCTGAGAAATAGATACTCCAACTCCCAGCTATCAACTGTGGGTTATCAGCATATTTACGATACAGTAAACCAATGTATTTTATAGAATCAATGGAAGAGTCGGTCATTAAGCTAAGTTGGGGGGGTTTTATTAGATGCGTATGGTTTGAAACGTGAACTTGCGGTACAAGCTCGCATAGGATTATGTGTGTTTAATGGGTATTCAGGATATCTGTTAGCTCTTCGAAACCGGTATAAACGTGAGTCTTGGGAATCCCTTTAGGTTTACTCTTGCATACAATATTCTACATATTGTTTTGGAATAGCTAGATAACATTCTTGCTACTTTGTTTATATTACCAAATAAGCTAGAGAAGCTAACAATAAGTCTTTTACGATCTTTGGTTAATACTAGATTCTGTGTAGTTATGATGTTGTCCCTTAATTCTTCGGTGTTTGATAGGATATTTAACAGCTCGTACTTTAGCCTGCTAATACTTCTTTTGTAAGAGAGGGGGTTCTTTATATGTTCAAATGACATTTGAGATTAGCCTAAAAGAAGGTTTCAACCATGTCTCCAATAAATATCTCTTGAGTCTTTGTTAACACTACCAAAGCTCCGCACTCAGAACCCCTCTTAACTTCATCTACTGGTGTTTTAAAAAGCTTTAGAGTACGAACCTCACATATTCCAATCTCCTTGCCGTTTCTTGAAACTATGGACCTTTTCGATCTTTTCATAACACCAGCTTCTACTATACAACCTAATATTACTTCGTTACCTGAAACGTTAAAGACCCGTTTAACTATTGCTTTTGATTGTGACTTGTTCCTGCATTCGGGGTTTGATTGAGTCCCAAAAGAACGTATTCCATCGGATAGCTCATATATTGTTCGATAGTAGTTAATAATAACATTGCGTTCTTTGGATAGCTTTAGGATTCTGGGGTTAGGCTTTATTCCCAAAGTAATGATAACTGCTCCATATATAGTAGCCATCCCTAAGTCACTTTCGAACACTAAACCTACGCTTTTGTGGACCACTCTTGCTGGCATGTTGTTTGGTACGTTGTTAATGGTGTGTATAACAGCTTCAATCATTCCATAAGTTCTTGCTTTAACGATGTAGCGAAAGATGTCATTGACAGAGGGAGAAGCAGTGACAGAGGGAGAGGGTATGGGCTTTCGCTCAGGTTCTTCAGGACTATTCAATATGTAGTTACGTTGTGTTGCAAGCTCTTTGGCTGTTTGTTCTGTTGGAACTACTATGAACTTAACACCTGGTTTAGACGGAGCAGTTAACCCGTAAATGCTAGACGGTGTAGCTAGGGACACTCTTTCTATACGGTTGTTATGTTCATCGTATGCTAGCCTAACTCTACCGTAGTCACTGTTAAGTAAAACTATGTCTCCTATCCTAAGAATACCAGCCTGAACTAATATAGAAGTACATATGCCCATTGTTGATGTTACTACTGAGTTAATAACTGTTCCTCTAGCTGGTATATTAACTAGGACTTTTAGGTTATGTGAAAGCTTTGTTCTTCTGCTTTTTGCATGGATTGAAGACATCAGGTTTGAAACGCCTGAACCATTCTTGGCTGATAAATACACCAACTTCGCTTCATCTTTGTTGTCAAGAGTTGAGTATATGGTTTTAACATTGGAGCATTTGTCTATTTTATTAACACCTATAATAGATGGCTTTCCAATAGCTTTAACGTTGGCTAATATCTTTTTGCATTCTTCAGTAACACCATCTTCTACTGCAATTAGAATAACTACAATATCTGCTAGGTTTATTCCATAGCTTCTAGTCAGTTCAAATGTTTCATGACCAGGGGTGTCAATGAAAACTAGCTTACCAACAGGAGCTGTAATGGAACTGTATGGCTGTATATCTTGTGTTATTCCTCCAACTTCGTAGCTAGAAGCCTCATCATTTCTTATGCAGTCTATGAGAGTAGTTTTACCATGGTTTACGTGACCTACAATAGCAACAACCAAGGCTCTTTTACCTAGTCTGGTTAGGTATTCGTTTATGTTCTCCATTAGGTTTGAATAGGGGGTTTTACTTCATGTCATGTTAAGAACTAATTTAGTATATGCTTATGTTTATGTTTATGCTTATGTTTATGCTCATCTTTAAGACTCAGTGTACATTATATTCTATATAGCCAACTGGAACCACACCGCTTCTAACAGCTAACCAGGTTTATAGCTCCAACAACACAATATATATTATATGCACATACATACCATAAAGACCAGTAGGTTCCCCAAGAATACAGAAGACGGTTCTCCCACAAAGACATCCAATGTACAGTCTCTTAGTTCGTTAACACAGCTGGTAGGTTCCACTATGAAACCAATCTATAAGCTTAGACTACCGGTGTATCTGGACTATAGCTCTACTACTCCAGCTGATCCTAGGGTGGTGGAAAAGATGCTACCATTCCTCAGACACAAGTTTGGTAACCCAGCCTCACGTTCACATATATTAGGCTGGGAGACAGAAGCTGTTGTAGAAAAGGCTAGAGAGTGTGTTGCTAGTCTAATCAAGGCTTCCAGTAAGGAAATTGTATGGACCTCAGGTGCAACAGAATCTAATAACTTAGCAATTAAAGCCATTGCTCTTTCAAAGCATAACAAAGGAAAGCATATTATTACTCTAAAAACTGAACACAAAGCCGTCCTTGACACATGTAGATACTTGGAGTCGAAAGGGTTCATTATATCCTATTTAGCTGTTAACAACAACGGCTTGTTAGATCTAGCCCTACTGAACAACTGTATACAATCTGGCACTATCCTTGTGATCATAATGTATGTTAACCATGAAATAGGGGTGATCCAGAATATAGAAGACATAAGTAGAGTATGTAATAAGCTTAGAGTTCCACTTCATGTTGACGCAGCTCAAGCAGTTGGTAAGGTATCAATAAATACTTCCAAGACACAGATCAACACCATGTCTTTAACATCTCACAAAGCCTATGGACCCAAAGGAGTAGGGGTTTTGTATGTTAACAAGGCTAACGTATTTAAGGTTGTTCCTCAGATGCATGGAGGTGGTCAAGAGAAAGGCGTACGTTCTGGAACCCTCCCAACACATCAAATAGTAGGAATGGGGAAAGCGTATCGTTTGATATATGTCGAAGGCTTATCTGAGTTTAAGACCACAAAGCAGCTAAACGTCTTTTTGGTTAAAGAGCTAATATATATTGTTCAAGCAAGCGTTAACGGATGTTTAACAGCTCGAGTTCCACACAATATCAACATTAACATAAAGTATGTAGAAGGAGAAGCCTTGATGATGTCGATGAAAAGCATTTGTGTTTCTTCAGGTTCTGCATGTACTTCGTCTTCTTTACAGCCGTCATACGTATTACAAGCAATAGGATGTATTCAAAATGTCCACAACTCTATTAGAATATCCATAGGTCGTTTCACATTAGCTTCTGAGGTTGAATATGTAACACAGGTTGTTTCAGGAAAGGTTAAAAGACTAAGACAGCTTTCTCCACTTTGGGTTTAATATGCTGTATAGCAAAAAGGTTTTACGTTATTATCATAGCAACAAAAACGTAGGCTCTTTCCCAGAAAACGTAAACAACATTGGCACTGGAATAGTAGGATCGCCTTCTTGTGGTGATGTTTTGAAACTACAGCTAAAGATTGAGAATGGTGTTATTATCGATTCAAAGTATAAAGCTTATGGGTGTGGCTCTGCCATTGCTTCAAGTGCTTTGGCAGCTGAGTTAGTACAAGGGAAAACCCTTGATCAAGCAATGGACATCAAGAATGATGAGATAATTAATGAGTTGGGTTTACCCCCAATTAAAACACATTGTTCAGTATTAGCTGAAGCTGCAGTTAAGGCAGCCATTGCAAGCTTCTATACAACAAACCCTAGTTCTAGTTTAGTTAAGAAGTAATGACACTACATTTTACTTTGGAAGTAACCCAATATGTGCGTTGTTATATTAAGTCCTGGCAATATATAAGGATTAGTTCTTTTAAAGTTGGTTGTAAAGGATTGTCTTATGAAGTCAATGTTGAACCCAGAACCAGAAGAGAAGACCTAGTGGTTTGTATTGATGGTGTTAGGATTCTGATAAACCAAAGAAGGAACCCATGTGGAAATGCTCTTAAGGTAGCTGTTAGGGGTGTTAGTCTTGGAATACGTTTAGTGATTGTGAGTCCAAAAGCTACTATATGTGGGTGTGGTAAGTCATTAAGCTTTAGTAGAACCTAGCTGTTGGATAGTTGCTACATATTACAGTATATAACCTAAAAGGGAGAACCAATGTTAGCTGCATCTGTTAGGTTAGTGGTATGTATTATGATGTAGCTCCAGTCTTCTTTGTTAGCTTCACTTCGAACATGCATACACACCTAACAACCGCTTCTCAATAATGAGACCTAACCTACATACTTGGCTAACCTTTTACATCGGTAGGCTTAATAAATAATAACTACTAACACCCGCTACCCAGTCTTAGATGAACCATAGCAAAAGAGCTTCCTATAGAACCTATGAACATAGCACATATCCTAGGCTTTCCA
>NZ_MKGN01000014.1 GCF_002682985.1 Candidatus Tremblayella phenacoccinincola | reverse complement strand
AAGTGTTCAAACATTATGTTTAGCTTTTCTTTAAACCTGCCGTCCCATAAAGACATCTAGTCCTTTTCCTTTTTAGGGTTAGTTGTTAGAGAAGGGGGGTAGAATAGGTTTAGAAGGGTATGTTCTTATTAATTGAATGTAGTTAGGCCTCTATATAGGTTTATTATATATCCTATTATAAGTATAGATGGTGTTGTATTATTATATGTTAAGCTTTCTATGCTTTTTATATTACTTATTATTAGCTTTTGGTCTTTATTAGAACTTGAAGACACTATTGCAATTGGGATCTTATTTGAGAACCTACTTTTTAATAGCTTTTCTTTTAGCTTAGTTATATTACTTGCATACATATACATTATTATTGTTTGCTTCTTATTTAGGTCTAGACTCCAGTTAGGTTTGCTTTTATAGGATATAGACCCTGTTGTAAAAGAAACACTATTAGAGTAGTTTCTATGTGTTAATGGTATTCCTACTGTAGTTCCTATTGCTGTTGTTATCCCAGGTACTATATGTGATGGCAGGCTACTATTGAATATCTCTTTCATCTCTTCACCACCTCTCCCAAATATGAATGGGTCTCCCCCTTTTAAACGTACTATATTGGATCCTTTTTTAGCTAACCTTATTATTAACTTATTTATAGCTTTTTGATTGATATGCTTTTTCCCTGCTTTCTTTCCTATGTATATCTTTCTTGTAGACCTACTAACTAGACTTATTACTTCTTTACTTACTAAGTTATCGTATAAGATTATATTAGCTTCTTTTATTAACTTAAAGCCCTTTATTGTTATTAAGTCTTTATTTCCTGGACCAGCTCCTATTATTGTTATCTTTATAGTCTTTAAGGGGTTTAAGTGTTTACTAGTTGGGTTTATAGATCTATATAGGTATGGCTTATGTTTTAGCTTAATCATATTTAGAAGCTTCCTAAATAAAAACCCAAAAGGCTTTTTTGTTATTGTCCTTCTTTATAGTTAACTTAGTTCTCCAGCTTGATAGCTTATCTATTATTAGGTTAGTAACTAATGGTATTGTGCTTTTTAACTTATTGCGTATATGCTTTGTTATTGTTGGAGACCTATTGAATGAACATATACTTATTATTATTGGACACCTGTTTATTATTGACGGATATATAAAGGAACAGCTTTTTATACTATCAACTATGTTTAATAGCCTAGGGTTATTTAATATAGGTTTATTAGCTAGCTTATATAGTATAATATCATTTTTGGCTAAGACAACTAAACAACTATTGTTTAAACTAATATCTTCAGGTCTTTTTATTAGCCAACATATATTAGAGCAGCTTACTCTTACTTTAGGATTGCTGCATATAGGGTTTGTTATTAGGGTTATAGAAAAACATATAGCTTTTATTGCTTTTAGTTTAGAAGCTGCTATCAGGCCTCCTCCTATTACATATATATTGAGGCTTACGGTTCTTAGAAATATAGGTAAATACTTCATTTAGTTTATGTTGTTATTGGGTTATTGCTTAGCTAGCCTATATTAAGATCTTTAAGAGTAGAAGTCCCATATGTTTATTAGGATAGACTTGTAGTTCAGTGGTAGAACGCATTCTTGATAAGAATGAAGTCACTGGTTCAAACCCAGTCAAGTCTAGTTGGGGAGCTTCTATTGGTATTTCTTGAAAGCATAACCATATGAGGGACTATAGTATAGTTGGTAGAATATCTGTTTTGCACACAGGTGACGTCGGTTCGAAGCCGACTAGTTCCAGACTATTAACGAAATAGTATAAGGTTATCAGTGCGTATGCATATGTTGTGCATTAGCTTTACAGCTTCTATTGGATGTTTTCCTTTTGCAGTTTCACCAGATAACATCACCGCATCAGAACCATCTAGAATAGCATTAGCTACATCTCCAGCTTCTGCTCTTGTTGGTCTTGGGTTATCTACCATTGATTCTAACATTTGGGTTGCCGTTATTACTGGGACTTTTGCTTGATTACATTTGTTTATTATTAGCTTTTGTGCCAATATTACTTCTTCTATTGGTATTTCTACCCCTAAGTCACCTCTAGCTATCATGACTCCATATGTTCTTTTTAATATAGCGTTAAAGTTAGTTAGGCCCTCTTGGTTTTCTATCTTTGATATTAACTTTATGGACTCTCCTTTATACATAAGCATTAGGTTCTTAATTATACATATGTCCCTTAGGTTCCTAATAAAAGAAGCAGCTATATACTCAACCTTTTGTTCACATCCAAAGATGATATCCTTTTTATCCTTTTCTGATAGAGTTGGTAAGCTTAGGTTAATAGTTGGAATGTTAATGCTTTTGTTTTCTCCTAGCTTACCGTTATTTAATACTCTACATCTTATTATGCTTCTAGCTTTATCTATAACGACTAGCTTTATTAAACCATCATCTATAAGAATCTTGTTACCAATACAGATATCTTTTGTTAGTAGTTTGTATGTAACTGCGACTAGGCTTTTATTTCCTGTTATGTTATGGTTATTAACTAAGCTAAACTCTTGACCTATTGTTAGGTTTACTTCTAATCCATTATCTAACCACATTGTTCTTATTTCTGGTCCTTTGGAGTCTAACATAACTGATGCGTACTTTATATTCTTTATTAGGATATAGCGTATAGCTTTTAGTTTAGCTTCATGTTCTTTGTGGGTTCCATGTGAAAGGTTAACTCTAATTATATTCATTCCTTCTTTTAGAAGCTTTGATAGAGTCTTTATAGTTTCAGTACTTGGTCCGATTGTACATACTATCTTAGTTCTTTTCATAGGAGCCTATGACTTAAGTACATCCGAAAGGTCTTGAACCTCTGACTTTCACTATGTCATAGTGATGTTCTAACCAGCTGAACTACGGATGTTTTATGGTTATACATTGAACTTGGGGGGAGCTTGAGGTCTTTAGCTGAGTTCTTTCTATGGAGTGGAGGTAGAAGAGGTTAGAGGTCTCTAGGGTTTATATGTATATAGTAGCTGTGAACCACTTTGGGGGAGGCTTCTTGGGTTGCTGTTAGAGGCTTATTTAGAACAAGTATTCAAACATAAAGCATAATGAACATCATAACTGGATATGTGCTATGTGGCTTTTTGATAGAGATGCCTTTTGGATGAAACATGCTATTAACTTAGCTGAACGAGCAGCATATAAAGGTGAAGTTCCAATTGGAGCTGTGTTAGTTTTAAATGATGTTATCGTTGGGGAAGGATGGAACTCTTCTATATATCTTAATGACCCAACAGCACATGCTGAAGTATTAGCATTACGAACAGCGGGTAAACTAATTAAAACATATCGCTTTTTAGAGGCAGTAATATATGTAACTTTAGAACCTTGTCTAATGTGTCTAGGCTCCATAATACATGCCCGTGTTAGTAGGATTATATATGGAGCTAATGATAATAAAGTAGGTGCTGTTAGATACTTCAATAGCTTAAGACATTATACTAATATTAGACAGGACTTATCTTTTACTTCAGGTGTATTACAAGAAGAATGCTCTTTACAACTAACTAAACTATTCCGTTGTTGTAGGTCTTAGCTCTTGATATTCTGTTAGGAACCAAAGAAGCATCTGTTTGGGTTTTATTGATACTACATAATTCCTTATATTACTATGGAGTGGTTTATATGTTTAGTGGCATAATGCATCAGCTTGATGAGTTAGGTTTAATAGCGGACGTAACAAATAAAAAGGACCTATTTAATAGATTAGCTGAACCTATTAGTCTTTATTGTGGGTTTGACCCCACTTCTGATAGCTTACATATTGGTCACCTATTGCCTCTTCTATGCTTAAAGCGGTTTCAACTGTTTGGACATCGGTCTATAGTTCTTATTGGAGGAGGCACTGGGTTAATAGGTGACCCTAGCTTTAGGATTAATGAACGCCTTTTAGATATTAAAGACAGCTCTTATTCTTGGTCTAATAAACTAAAGCAACAGATATTAGCAATATTAAATAGAGGCAGTAATGATAGTATATTGGTTGTTAATAACTTTGATTGGTTTTATTCAATGAAGCTATTAACGTTTATAAGTGAGATAGGTAGGTTGTTTTCTATTAATAATATGATTAGCAAAGACTTTATAAAGCAACGTATCTATAAGAGTGGGCTTTCCTTATCTTTTTCTGAACTTACATATAGTATATTACAAAGCTATGATTTTGCTTATCTATTTAAGAACTATAAAGCTATATTACAGATTGGGGGTTCTGACCAATGGGGTAACATAACTGCTGGCATAAGCTTAATATATAAGCTATATAATAAAGACTCTTTTGGGTTAACATTGCCTTTATTAACTAACCCAGATGGCACTAAACTTAGTAAGACTGGAGATAATATAGTTTGGTTGGATCCTAATAAAACTAGTCCTTATATATTTTATCAATATTGGGTCAACGTATCAGATGAAGATGCTTTTCGATATGCTAGCTATTTTACGTTAATGAATGCTTCTGATATTAAGGCTCTTAAATACCAAAGCTTTTATAGTTATTCTCGTATTCAATATATATTAGCTGAAGAAGTCACACGCATAGTTCATGGTAATAAAGAACTAATAGCTGCTAAACGGATTACTAACTGCTTATATTCTAATGAATATGCTGTTCTTAATAAAGCTGACCTTATACAATTATCTAATGGTGGTCTTCCAATGATGAGGCTTAAAAAAGAACTAAGCTTAAAAGGTTTAAAAAAGGTATTAGTTGAACTAAAGCTAGCTTCTTCTATTACCCAAGCTAAAAGGATGATCTGTTCTAAGTCAATAGCTATTAACGGCATAAAACAGCTTTCAGAGAATTATAGGCTTTGTGGTTCTGATATATTATGTGGTTCTTATACTTTGATTAGACGAGGCATAAAAGAATATTGTTTGATATATTGGGAATAGCTATTAGTTAGGTTTATCCATATGGGTTAGGCTCAATAGAAGCTCCAACTCACATTATATTATAGGCTAAGTTCCAGGTTGGTTTTATTAAAACTGATAAGCTTTTGTTTATTATGGTCTTTATAGGAATGTTTTTAGTTAACCCACTGAAGGCTATCATTGCGCCATTGTCTGAACATAGCTTTATATCTGAACTATATACTGCTCCTTTTATAGGTTTCATTAGGACTTTCATATAGTTTCTCAAGGAACCATTTGCACTTACTCCACCTACTATTGCTAATCTATTAACATTATTAGAAGCTAGTGCCTTATTACATATATTTAAAAGCACAGTTATTATTGTATCTTCAAGAGCTTTTGCAATGTCCGCTTTTGTTTGGGTTGTCTTTAGTTTCTTTTTTAATAGGGTTGTTACTAATGTTTTTAGACCAGAAAGGCTAATGTTTATGGTTGGCTTAGTTTGCATTGGATAAGGTAGCCTATAGTTATTTGGTATTCCAGCGGATGCTATGTTCGATAAAGAGATTCCACTTGGATAACTTAATTCTAATAGCTTCGCTGCTTTATCAAATACTTCTCCAACAGAATCATCTATTGTTTTTCCTATACGTATATAGACACCTAGCTTATATACTAAAAGCATTTCTGAATGACCTCCAGATACTATAGCCACTATATATGGAAAGCAAACCTTATTATTTAGCATTGGGGTTAATATGTGGCCTTCTAAATGGTTTATTGCTAAAGAAGAGATATTTAATGAGTAAGCTAAAGCACATCCTATAGTTGTTCCAATAAGCAGTGATCCAAACATACCAGAACCTGCTGTATATGCCAACACTGTTAGGCTTTTTATAGTTAGCTTAGGTTTTAAGATAGTCTTTTTTATTAGCTTTATTATTACTTCTAAATGCTTTTTAGATGCTAACTCTGGAACAACTCCCCCATAACTTATGTGGTCTTTTAGTTGGTTATATATATAGCTTATTATTAAGTCTTTATTTTGTTCAACTATAGATATTCCAGTGTCATCACAAGATGTTTCAATACCTAAGAACCGCATAGATTGACCAGACTAGAAGTAGTTAGTTGTTTGTTAGTTGGTGTTTTGGTGTTACTTATGTTCCAATAGATGCTTATTGTTAATGCTCTTCTGAACTGCTAGCTGCTTTCCCACATTGCTTTTCCCACATTGGGTGAACCCTAGCTTCTATTAAATCTTTTGTTGAAGCGCTCTACTCTACCAGCAGTATCAAGAACACGTTGCTTTCCTGTATAGAATGGATGACACCTATTACAAGCGTCTATAGATACGGGTTTAGTTAACGTAGAATGGATGCTTATTATATTACCGCAAGAGCAGATAGCTTTTATATTGTTATAGGTTGGGTGTATGTGCTTTTTCATAGCTTTATTATGGGGGAGCATCTTATGTTGGGGGTTCTTATTATGATATTATTAGCGGGAATGGTGAAACTGGTAGACACGCTAGGTTTAGAGCCTAGTGCTTTATTGGTATGCGAGTTCAAGCCTCGCTTCCCGTAATCTTTGGAGTATAGCCAAGAGGTAAGGCAATGGGCTTTGACCCCACGAGCCCAGGTTCGATCCCTGGTACTCCAGCGCATACGACTATGTAGTTCAGAGGCAGAACGCAACACTCATAACGTTGAGGACACTGGTTCAAACCCAGTCATAGTCTAGTTGATATGTTATAAAGTATGCGTATGCATATGCATAAACATAAGCATTAATCATTCTACTGCAAATAAATGGGTTTTATTACTAAGTTATATTTTACAACGTGCCTAATATATATAGATATTCTTTAAAGTGAAATGATAAAAGCCTATTGTCCTAACCCTATTGAACAGCTTATAGCTATATGCTGGGAAGAAAAAGGTTATTTTAATGCCTCTCCTATCATATATATAGCTGAAAGTAAAAGCTGTTATTCTATAGTAATACCCCCACCAAACGTAACTGGGCTTTTACATTTAGGACATGCATTTCAGCAGTCGATTATGGATATGCTTATAAGATATCAACGAATGAAGGGAAGCTATGTATTATGGCAGGTAGGTACAGACCATGCCGGAATTGCTACTCAGCTTTTAGTTGAGCGTGATATATACTCTAACTATAAAAGCGTAACTGTTTATATGCGTTGTTGTTTAATAGCTGAGTCTTGGAAATGGGTTTCAAAGTATATTAGCATTATATATAGTCAAATGCACCGTTTAGGTAATTCTATTGATTGGTCTCGAACTCGGTTTACTATGGACTCTGACTTTTGCTTTGCAGTAAAAGAAGCATTTATTAAGCTATATGTAAATAAGTTGATATACCGAGATAACTATATGGTAAACTGGGATCCTAAACTACGTTCTGCTATATCTGATTTGGAAGTAGAGCTGCGTATAGTGAATAGCTTTATGTGGTATCTACGCATTCCATTAGATGTTGGTTCTGTATTAGATGGTCTTACTTATTTAGTAGTAGCTAATGCACGTCCAGAAACAATAGTTGGTGTTGCTTGTATATATGTTAACCCAACTGATTCTAGATATAGAAGCTTAACTAATAAAAGCGTAGACTTACCATTAGTAAACCGAAGTATTCCAATTATATCTGACTCCTATATTGATATGTTTAAAGAAGCTGTCTGTATGTCTATTACGACTGCTCATGAGTTTAGTGGCTTTCGAATAGGTAAACGACATTATACATATTTGATATGTGCTTTTACTAAAGGATGTTATTTAAGTATAAAAGACCACCTATTTAGTTGGTATAATAAAAGCATCTGGTTTAATAGCATATATATCCCTAATGTATTCCATGGGTTAGAACGGTTTGTTACTCGTGAGCTGGGTTTATCCGAGCTTGAGCGTTTAAGCTTATTAGATAAAAAGATAGCCTATGGTTCATTAGTACCTTATGGAGACCGTAGTAGTGTTATTATAGAACCTATGGTAACTAAACAATGGTATGTACGTACTACTAGGTTGGCTATAAAAGCAGTAGGTTTCGTTAATAAGAACCTAATTAAGATTGTACCAAAGCAATATGAGAATATGTTTTATAGTTGGATGTCTAATATACAAGATTGGTGTATATCTAGGCAGCTATGGTGGGGCCACAGAATACCTGTTTGGTACGATATCTATGGAGATGCGTATATTGGACATAATGAAAAAGAAGTACGTATAATATATAGGTTGAAAAGCAATTCCTTTCTTAAACAAGAAAGCGATGTTTTAGATACTTGGTTTTCTTCAGCATTATGGACCTTTTCTAGCCTTGGTTGGCCTAACTATACTAAAGAGATAAAAGCATTTCACCCTACTAGCATAATTATTAGTGGCTTTGATATAATATTCTTTTGGATTGCTCGTATGATTATGTTTACTACCTATTTTGTTAAAGATAATAGAGGTAACCCACAACTACCTTTTAAAGCTGTTTATATTACTGGTCTAATAAAAGATGAAGCTGGAAATAAGATGTCTAAAAGCAAAGGAAACACTATAGACCCAATAGACTTAATAAATGGTATTTCTCTAAAAGAGCTGCTTATAAAAAGAACTAATAATATGATGGTTTCTAAGCTATATATCGATGTTACAAATGCTACTAAAAAGCAGCTACCTTTTGGAGTTAAAGCATATGGTTCTGACGTATTACGGATTACTTTAGTGTCTTTAGCTTCTAATAGCCGTTACATATGTTGGTCTATGGACAAGCTGGAAGACTATAGAAGCTTTTGTAATAAGTTATGGAATGCTAGCAGGTTTGTTGTAGTTAATGTTAAAGATAGGTATTATGAACATCTCCTAATGAACCATAGACTATCTTTAACTGATAAGTGGTTATTACATATTCTTAATGAAGCTGTGAAGTCTTTTCGGGTTTATTTAGATAGCTATCGTTTTGATATAGTTGTTTCCACTTTATGGTTCTTTGTTTGGAATGAGCTTTGTAGTTGGTATTTAGAATTCTCTAAGATAGGACTCTGCTCTGGTAATATGATGTTTAAAGGCACTTGCTTTACTTTATTGGTAGCTTTAGAGTTATTATTGCGGTTAGCACACCCAATAGTTCCATTTATTACAGGCCTTATCTGGGTTAATATTAGTTCTTTATTAGATAAAAGAGCTGAAGATAGTATCGTTATTCAAGCATACCCAACATATAACAATAGTCTTATTGCTAAAAGAGCTTATGTATATATTGAGTGGGTTAAGAAGGTAGTTACAATAATAAGAACAATAAGAAAGGAACTACCTATAGTCTGGTTTAATAAAGCTGTTTTATTAACAAGACATATATCAACTGATTACTATATTGTTTATAAAGAAGCTGTTTCTATATATATATATTTAGCTAACTTAGATAGTTCTTCTATTAGGTCTTCTATTGTTAAATATATAGAACCATTAGCAGGATCTAATATAACTGATGGTGTTTGGTTTATGTATATATGAGGTCATTTGGTTCTTATATGGGGTAGTCTTAGACTATGGTTTAATGTGGTTATTCTATTTAATATTATAGTTATATTAGAAAAGCAAACAGCTTTGACACAAAAGAAACCTTCTCTTTCAACTTGAACCCTATCTCCTATAGATATCTTTAATAGATAAGCCTCTACTAAACCTATGTATATTACTAAAGACTTTGTAGATATGTAATTAAGAAAGCTTATTGAGGCAGTTGGGTCTTTTATATTAAATAGCTTATCATATATTCTGAACTCTGCTTTTATGCAACCTTTTGAAGATACCCAATGAATTACACCATATATAGGACTATTGTCTATTGGGGCTTTATTGAACGTATATGGAACATAAGTACAATATATATTAGCTAGTCCTTTTTTTATATCTTTTACTATGGTATCTGCTTTTATTACGTATGCGTTTCTTAGTCTAACTTCTTTTCCTAAAGATAGTCTTTTATATTGTTTATGTGGGACTTCTCTAAAGTCAGCCTTATCTATATATAGCTCTTTACTAAATACTAGCTCTCTGTTACCCATTTCAAGAATAGTTGGGTGGGATGTTATCTTTATTAGTTCTATATGGGTTTTAGATATGTTTATTATTATTAGCTTAATTGGGTTAACTACTGCCATTATTCTTATTGTATATACAACTAGTTCTTCGCGTATACACGCTTCTAATACGTTAAGTTCAATATTGCTGGCTTGTCTAGTTACGTTAACACACCTACAAAACTCTCTAATAGAACTACCAGTATATCCTTTTCTTCTTAAACCTGAGATAGTTGGTATTCGTGGGTCATTCCAGTCTTCAACTATATGGGTCTTAACTAATATGGTTAGCTTTCTTTTTGATGTTATATTATGTTCTAAAGCTAAGCGGGAATACTCATATTGTTTAGGCTGTATATCAATGTTAATATTAGCTAATAACCAACTATATAGCTGTTTATTATCTTGAAACTCTAAAGTACATAAAGAGTGTGTTATCTTTTCTATAGCGTCAGATATGCAATGAGTAAAGTCGTACATAGGGTAAATACACCATTTATTACCTGTATGATAATGCTTTATATATTTAACTCTATATAGTATTGGATCTCTCATAGAAATAGTTGGTGAAGACATGGTTAGCTTTGCTCTTAAACATGCTTTACCTTCGAATGCTTTTCCATCTTTCATATTAGCATATAATATTAAGCTTTCTTTTATATCTCTATTACGATATGGACTGTTTATACCTGCTCTTTTTAGAGTACCTCGATATAGCTTGATATCTTTCTGCGATAAGCTATCAACATATACTAAGCCTTTTATTATAAGTCCTATTGCATACATATATAGCTTATCGAAATAGTCTGAAGAATAGAGTGTTCTTTCATTCCATTTGAACCCTAGCCATCTAATATCCTTTTTTATAGACTTCACATATACTATAGCTTCTTCTGTTGGGTTTGTGTCATCAAATCTTAAGTTACATATTCCTTTGTAGGTCTCTACTATTCCAAAGTTTAACCATATAGCTTTTGCATGTCCTATATGTAGATACCCATTTGGTTCTGGAGGAAACCTTGTATTTATTAGTTTGTATTTGTTTATTAAAAGATCTTTTAATATTAGCTTTTGAATATAGTTAATAGAGGTTGGCATATAGTTACTCATGTCATATGTCATTGTTGTTTGTTAACTGGGTTCCTTTACATAGCTTAAACTAATAATAGCTTCGGGTCTTGTGCTTGATGGAAGTGGGACTCATCTTCATATACTTTTAGATTAGCATGTATTACAGAACTTAATGGTCCTTTTGGTAGCATTCCTTTTACTGCCTTTTCTATTAGCTTTCTTGGGTTTTTGTTAGATAGGTCCTTAAAAGATATGCATTTGATACCACCAACAAACCCGGTATGGTGATAGTATAGCTTATTATTATATTTATTGCCTGTTATCTTTATATGCTTAGCGTTAATAACTATTATATAGTCTCCTGTATTTATATTTGGAGTATATGTTGGGTTAGCCTTACCTCGTAATATACAGGCTATCTTTGATGCCAAACGACCTAGTATCTTTCCTGAAGCATCAATAATATACCACCTTTTCTTTAGCTGTTTATCTTTTAAGCTTAAGGACTTCATTAGCATTATAAAGGCTGGGTTAAAGAACTATAATGGGTTTTAAATAGAGTTAGTATATTGAAAAGCTATCTTATTTTCGGTTATATATAGAACCTACTTTAGACTATAGAGTTAATATATACTGAGTTAATATATGCCAGCTGTTAAAAGCTTGGTATATATATTTGGGGAAGAACCAACTTTGAACCAAAGGCTATACCAACTATTATATATATAGCAACTAAACTGGATTCTATATATGGTGCGTACTAGCAAATATATTCTTTGTACTCTTAGGAAAAGATCTTCTGAAACAGATATAGTTAGTAATAAGCTTATGTTACGAGCTGGTATGATAAGAAAGCTATCTTCAGGCATATATACTTGGTTACCTATTGGACTGCGTGTTATATATATGCTAACTAATACTATTAGAAAGGAAATGCTAAAGGTTGGTTGTATAGAAATACTTATGCCAGCTATACAGCCAGTTAATATCTGGGAAAAGAGTGGTAGGTTAAAAGACTATAAGTCAGAACTAATAAAGATAACTGATCGTAATAAAAAAGACCATGTATTAGGACCCACACATGAAGAAGTAGTTACAGAGTTAGTTAATAATGAAATACTTTCACATAAGCAACTACCCTTATCTTTTTATCAAATACAAACACACTTTAGAGACGAACTAAGACCTCGCTTTGGTGTAATTAGGTCAAAAGAGTTTCTTATGAAGGATGCCTATTCATTTCATATAAACCAAAAGAACCTAAAGGCTACCTATAGTTTAATGTATAGCTCTTATAGTAATATATTTAAACGTATAGGGTTAAAGTATAAGACCAATAAAGTAACCGCTGGGTTTATGGGGAATGGAAGCTCTCATGAGTTTCTCGCTTTGGGTAGTTCTGGAGAGACTGACATAATGTTTACTACGAAACCTAACTATGCTTCTAATGTTGTTATAGATGAAACGTTACCTTCATTTAAGATAAACCCAAAGCCTACTAAAGAACTAAAGCTAGTAGTTACTACTAAGTTTAAAAGCGTATTTGAGTTAGCAGTCTATTTTAATACTTCGGTTTATAAAACTATAAAAGCTTTTATAGTGCATACTAATAAACTAATTAACCCATATATAGTTCTTATTATAAGAGGAGACCATCAGTTAAATAAGATAAAGCTAGGTAAAGTTCCTACCATACAGACTCCTCTAAAATATGCTAATATAGAAGACCTAAAGAACCTAAAGCTAGTAACCGTAGATTCCCCAACTAGTGCATATGATATAGGCTTATTTAGTTTAGCAATGCCCTTAATTATAGATAGAGCCGTTGCTGTTATGGGTGACTTTATAGTTGGTTCTAATATTAGATACCGTCTCTTTTATGGTGTTAACTGGGGAAGAGACTTACTATTGTCTAATATAATTCAAGCTGATATAAGAATAAGATATAATGGTGCTTTATGGTTTATAAAGGAAAGCAGTTTAAAGAAGAATAAAAGTATTGAAGTAGGACACATATTTCAAGTTGGTTCAAAATACTCTGATATAATAAATAATAGACTACAAGTTAATGAAGGTAATAAACAAAGCTTAATAATGGGTTGTTATGGCATAGGTATTTCTCGTACTATAGCGTCTATTGTAGAACAAAACTATAACAAAGCTGGAACTATATGGACTAACTCAATAGCACCGTTTCATGTAGCGATTATAGCTTTAAATATGCATAGAATAGAAAAGATAAAAGAGATAGCAGAATATATATATAATAAACTAGCTTCCTATAATATTGATGTCTTATTAGATGATAGAGCATCTTCTTTAGGCGTAATGTTCAATGATATAGAACTTATTGGCATAAACCATATTATATTGGTTACTAACAATAGTCTTTTTGATAGTGTTGAATATAAAAGCCGATATGCTGGTGATATTAAAGCAGTAAACATATATAACATTAGCACTTACATATTAAAAGAACTAATGTTAAACATAGGTTAACTATATATTAAAAAGACCTAACCTAGACAAATCCCCCAACTTATCCCACAAGCAGCTAAAAACTATCTAACATGTACATAGAAACCCATAACACAGGAACCATAATGACCAAGCTTATCATTCAAAAGTATGGAGGTTCTTCAGTTGCTTCTGAAGAGAGAATAATGAATGTTGCAAAGCTTATAGCTAAGTCAACTACACATACAGAAAAGGTAATAGTTATTGTATCGGCTATGCAGGGGAATACTAGTAGGTTAGTCAGTGTTCTTAAAAAGATAGACCCAACTCCTAATCTTACGTCTGCTGACTTTACTATAGCAGCAGGAGAACAAATATCTGTAGGTCTTCTTTCTGCTGCCCTTTGGAAAGATGGTGTTAGCAATGTCCCATTAACTGGATGGCAAGCCCCAATATACACAGATCACATACACACCAACTCACACATACTTCTAGTTAACACGGGTCTCATAAGAAAGAGCTTCTCAAATATTAAAGCTATCTTAATTACAGGGTTTCAAGGACTAAGCCTACATAAGATGACTACGTTTGGTAGGGGAGGTTCAGATACTTCTGCGCTTGCTTTATCTTGTGTGTTCAAAGGGGGTTGTTTAATATATACTGATGTTAAAGGAGTGTACACCATTGATCCTAGAATCACTAAACAAAGTAAACTGATTGGTCTGATTGCTTTTGAAGAACTGTTTGAGCTTGCAAGTTTTGGTTCAAAAGTGATACACACTCGTTCGATGCTTCTGTCAGGTAAGTTCAATGTTAGCTTAACCATATTATCTAGCTTCTTGAAAAGCACTTCAAGCCAGAAAACTAACACTATCGTTCATTTCAATCTTTTACGAAACAGGAACCAAATGGAACAACCTATAGCAACCAGTATCACCTTTCAGGACAAAGTAGCTCAGATAGATATCATTATGTCTGTTAGGTCTAATAGAATTAGTTGGCTTATGTTAAAGGCTCTTTTCAAGACACATTCGAAGTTAGATATTGTATCCTGCTTCTCCAATGACTTAAACAGACTTATCTTCAGCTTCTTAGTGAGTAGTTATCATATGGAAAAGCTTGAACGTAAAATACTATTGAGACTAAGACGCTTTTGTGAGATCTCAAAAACCCAAACAGACAACAGGATATCAGAGGTTTCAGTTGTTGGGTTAGGACTCCGGAACTCAGGCTATGCTCTCAGTATTCTTTTAAAGCTAGGAGTAAAAGTAAAAGCATTGTTGACATCAGAGATTAGGCTAACAACAGTCGTTAAACAAAGAGACTTAATGAGTACGTTAAGCGGGTTGCACAAACATTTGTTCTAGGCTACGTTAGAATTTAATGTATATGCTATTGGTCCATACAGGTCTCGAACCTGTGACCAAGCGATTATGAGCCGCACGCTCTACCACTGAGCTAAAGGACCAACTTAATATGAATATGATTGAACCTAATAATGATGTCTATGTTGGTCTATTAAATAAGACATGCCGTTTAGATATTCTTTTAGCTAACATATGTCCAACCTATTCTAGATCTCTTTTTAAAAAGGCTATTAGGTTTGGTAGTGTAAAAGTAAATGAACAATTGGTTCTTACTCCTAATATAAGACTGTTTGGTTTAGATCTAATAGATGTTAGGATTCTATATAAAGGTAGCCTCTCTATAAACCCACAAAGAATAGTGTTAGATATAATATATGAGGATGCTTATATTATTGTTTTAACTAAAGCTAGTGGTATTATATTACATCCTGGGTTTGGTAACAACGAATATACTATACTTAATGGACTACTATATTATTATCCACCAACTATATATATCCCTAGAGCTGGTATTGTTCATCGCTTAGATAAAGAAACTACTGGCTTGTTAATCATTGCTAAAGACATTACTATATATACTAAGCTAGTTGAGTTGTTTCGTTTAAAACAGCTAATACGGGAATATGAAGGAGTATCTTTTGGTAGTCTATGGTTTTCCGGCAGCATAGTAAAACCAATATTGAGAAGCCCTGTTAAAAGGATATGTATGAAAACTGATCTTAGAGGGAAGCTTTCTATATCTAACTATTTTGTTAAAGAAAGGGTTCCTTTTCATACTAGGCTTCGGTTTGTTTTGGAAACAGGACGTACACATCAGCTTAGAATACATATGGCTTATGTTAAACATCCTTTTGTTGGAGATAAAACGTATGGGAAAAGCCTATATAGTTCTTATCTATATAATAACCTAAAAGAGCCTAACCATCAAGTGTTACATGCTATTAAACTAGAGCTTATGCATCCAGTAACGTTTGTTAAGATGAAGCTAGACTCTCCTTTGACTTATGATATAATAACCATATTAACCATATTACGAGAGCAGAGCAGAACAGTATAGATTAGTTTAGGTGAATGGCTTTATTAACTTCATTAACTATGGTATCTTTTGGTATTATATATTGGTTCCCATTTATTAATGCTTTTATTACTATTACCTCTTCTATATATTTACCGGTCTCTATTATTATTACTAGCTTTGAGTTATGGTTATATGGGTTTATTAGCTTTCTTTTGAAACTACCTTCTTCATAACTTGTTAAAGACCTAAGCTTTGTTAGATTAGTTCTTATGGTTTCAGATACTACCATTGCTTTTACATTAGCTTCTATATAGGTTGGTATTATATATGTGTCTAGCTTATTATCTTGTTTTAGGTTATTATCTATTAGTATTGCTAATCTTTCTAAACCCAAAGCACAGCCTATAGCAGGAGTTGAGAAACCACCTAGCTTTTCTACTAAGTTATCATATCTTCCACCACCACATATAGTAGCTTGTGACTTAATATTGTTGGCTTCTACCCATTCGAATACTGTATTGTTATAATAGTCCAACCCTCTTACTAAGAAGTTATTTAGCTTATACTTAACTCCATTAATATCTAAAAGTAAACATAAGCTATTAAATAGCCTTTTTGATGAGTCAGATAAATAACTATATATAGTTGGTGCAGTCTTTACTATCTTTTTAATAACATATTCTTTGCTATCTAAAAGCCTAAATGGATCTTTTACTAGCTTACTAGATGAGGCTTTATCTAAGGCTTTTATGGTATTACTAAAGAAGATAGCTAGTGTTTTATTATAGGTCTCTCTTTCTTCTATTGAACCTATTGAATTAAGCTCTAAAGATAAGTAGTTAGTTATGCCAAGCGTAGTCCATATGTTCTTTGTTAGTATTATTAACTCAGCATCTAGCTCTGGTTCTTTGAGACCGAAGCATTCTATGCCTAATTGGTTAAACTGCCTATAACGGCCTTTTTGTGGTCTATCATGACGAAACATTGAACCAATATACCAGCTGCGTTGCTCTTGATTATGTATCAAACCGAGCTCTATGCCAGCTCTCACACAACCAGTAGTGCCTTCCGGTCTTAATGTAAAGCCTTTTCCTTTTTTATCAGCATAGTTGAACAGTTCTTTTCTTATTATATCTGTTGTTCTTCCTATTGCCTTTTTGAATAAGGAGGTGTGTTCTATTATAGGTAGTCTGACTTCTTTATAGGAATAGTTAGTTATTAGCTTTAATAGCTTTTCTTCTATGGGTTGCCATAGGATAGGTTGGGTTGATATATAGCTCTTCATCGGGTTTATATGGGCAGTAACAGCAGCAAGGAAGCATATCAAGAAGTCCTAATAATATGTGCTAACAGAAAGAGGGGGGGAAAGAGCCTGATGGTTGTCCGAACCTAACCAATAAGAACATCTGAAGTATCCTGAAGTCTCTTTTGCCTCTGTGTTATGATGTGTTGGTCTTGACTGGGGTATCTGCTTATGACTAACCTAAGCTACATATATTAATGCATTAGTAGAACCAAGTTAGAAGTAGTTAGACATAAGATATCCATAAAGGGGAACAGCTTCTACTAGACAACCATAACCACCTCCCCATAGTGGATCTAACGCACCTAACACTCCTAACAGCTAGCTCCTCTACATCATAT
>NZ_MKGN01000013.1 GCF_002682985.1 Candidatus Tremblayella phenacoccinincola | reverse complement strand
CTTGTCCATATAGAACCGTATGTTGAAAGCATCCAACCTAATATTAACTCTGTTCTAGGGGGGTGTGATATCTGAACATGCTAGAAGTATTGGAGGTATCGGATGGTTCTTGTGAATACATCTATAGCGTAGCGCCAACACCCAGTTAATCTTATGTTAGCTGTTATATATAGACTAAACTAACAGCTGTCTCAATAGATATACTTAATCATTGTAGTTACCTTTTTTATACGACTTAGTAGGAGTTCTTTATTAAATATGGTTATGACTTGAGATATGCCTGGTGATTCAGCTTTTCCTAATATACATATTCTTAATAGCATAGCTATATTACATACAGTTATATTTAGGCTTATAGATATCTTTTGTATTAGAACAGCTATTATAGATATGGTCCAACCTTTTGTTAATGCTAGCTCTTTATATATGGGTTCTATGGTAGCTAAAGAATCCATTGTTTCTAAGTAGTACATATATTCTGATATAGAACTACTAGAACATATATAGAGTTGGTTACTACTTTCTGTTAATAGTTTTAATGTACTACTTCTAGACATATATAGACTTACTATTCCTTTTAGGATAGAACCATATTTAAAGATAGGATTGCATTTGCTCAAGTCTTTATATGTATATTCGATATAATATAATCCTGATGTGTAGTTAATATAGTGTTGGTTCACCCATAAAAGCTTTTCATAGTCAAACATACTTGGAGCTCTTCTAATAGATTTAATATTAAACATAGCTTTTAGGTTTCTAATATTAACTATCTCTTTATTGACGTATGTCCAGCCTAGCTTAACTATATAGCTTAATAGGACTTCTGGCAAAAGACCATTATATTTGAATTCTAATATAGAAGTAGTTTGTTCTCTTTTAGAAAGCTTTTTCCCAGTCTTCCCTAATATTATTGGCACATGTGCATATATTGGAATCGGGGAGCTAAGAGCATTTAGTATGTTTATTTGACGAGGGGTATTGTTAATATGTTCTTCCCCTCTAATTACATGGGTTATCTCCATGTCTAAATCATCTACTATTACGCATAGGTTATATGTAGGTAGTCCATTAGAACGTTTTATTATAAGGTCATCGAGTTCTTCGTTTCTAAATGAAATAGAACCACGTATATTATCAGAAAAGGTAGTAGCTCCATCTATTGGGGTTTTAAACCTTATAGCATATTCTTTTGGATCATTATAGGAACTGCTTTTATATCGACAATAGCCGTCATACTTTGGTTTTAGTCCTTGAGTTAGATGTGTTTTACGTAGACAACCTAACCTTTCTTTTGTACAGTAGCATTTGTAAGCTAACCTAGTAGCTAGTAGTATACATATATAGTCATTATATCTAGCTAACCTTTTTGATTGTATGTATGGCCCTTCATCCCAATCTATGTTTAGCCAGTTCATTACAGTAACTATAGATTCAGAGTATTTAGGCTTTGAACGTGAAAGGTCAGTATCTTCTATTCTTAATATATGGTTACCTTTTATACTACGTGCATAAAGCCATGTATATAAAGCTGTTCTAACACTACCAATATGTATATGACCAGTAGGACTTGGAGCAAAGCGGGTTATTATCTTCATAACGACTGGCTATATAGTAGGGGTTTATAGGATATGTTTAGATTGTGATAAAGACTCTGTTCTAATAGGTTCTCTAATAAAAGGAAATACCTGCCATCTTGGAAACTATAGCTGCTTTTGTTCGGAGTAGCTGTATGCATGGTTCGCATCAATATAATACCAGCTAATCCACATAATAGGTTCTACTTAAGATATTATATTAAAGCTAGAGTATGCTAGAGTAAGAGCCTGTTTAGTTAATATAGGTGCGGTAGTTCAGTTGGTTAGAATATCGGTCTGTCACGCCGAAGGACGTGGGTTCGAGTCCCATTCGCACCGTCAAGGGATATAGCTCAAACGGTAGAGTACTGGTCTCCAAAGCCAGCAGTTGGGAGTTCGAGGCTCTCTATCCCTGTATATCATATGGACATATATAGTCTTCTTGGGTTGCTGTTAGAGGCTTATTTAGAACAAGTGTTCAAACATTATGTTTAGCTTTTCTTTAAACCTGCCGTCCCATAAAGACATCTAGTCCTTTTCCTTTTTAGGGTTAGTTGTTAGAGAAGGGGGGTAGAATAGGTTTAGAAGGGTATGTTCTTATTAATTGAATGTAGTTAGGCCTCTATATAGGTTTATTATATATCCTATTATAAGTATAGATGGTGTTGTATTATTATATGTTAAGCTTTCTATGCTTTTTATATTACTTATTATTAGCTTTTGGTCTTTATTAGAACTTGAAGACACTATTGCAATTGGGATCTTATTTGAGAACCTACTTTTTAATAGCTTTTCTTTTAGCTTAGTTATATTACTTGCATACATATACATTATTATTGTTTGCTTCTTATTTAGGTCTAGACTCCAGTTAGGTTTGCTTTTATAGGATATAGACCCTGTTGTAAAAGAAACACTATTAGAGTAGTTTCTATGTGTTAATGGTATTCCTACTGTAGTTCCTATTGCTGTTGTTATCCCAGGTACTATATGTGATGG
>NZ_MKGN01000012.1 GCF_002682985.1 Candidatus Tremblayella phenacoccinincola | reverse complement strand
TATCAGAATATATGTACTACTTAGAAACAATGGATTCTTTAGCTACCATAGAACCCATATATAAAGAGCTAGCATTAACAAAAGGTTGGACCATATCTATAATAGCTGTTCTAATACAAAAGATATCTATAAGCCTAAATATAACTGTATGTAATATAGCTATGCTATTAAGAATATGTATATTAGGAAAAGCTGAATCACCAGGCATATCTCAAGTCATAACCATATTTAATAAAGAACTCCTACTAAGTCGTATAAAAAAGGTAACTACAATGATTAAGTATATCTATTGAGACAGCTGTTAGTTTAGTCTATATATAACAGCTAACATAAGATTAACTGGGTGTTGGCGCTACGCTATAGATGTATTCACAAGAACCATCCGATACCTCCAATACTTCTAGCATGTTCAGATATCACACCCCCCTAGAACAGAGTTAATATTAGGTTGGATGCTTTCAACATACGGTTCTATATGGACAAGCGTCTTTCTCCAACACCAATAAGATTAGAAACACACCTATTGCATATATTAGATTCTGAAGTATAATGCCAACACCTAAAACATCTTATTCCACTAGCTTTCTTAATAGATACCTTTAGAACCTCAGCTATATTGTTTTGAACTGCAACCTTATCAGCTTCATTATAGTTTAATATTATTGTCTCAGAAACCAACAACAAAAAAGGTAACTCATTTCCTAACTTAAGTAGTTTAAAAGCTAACCCATCATCTACATACAGAGCCGCACATACTTCTAAAGAACTACCAATAAGACCCCGTAACCGCTCTAACTCAATAACTTTGTTAGCTTCACTTCGAACATACATCATTATATTCCAATAAGGTTTATCCATATTTAAACTAGCAAAAGATAAACAGCTGTGCCACTCTTCAGAATATATATAGCTATCTCTTTCCCCATACTTATAGCCACATATCTCATATGCAGTAAAAGATACTATAGGAGAAACCCAAAGAACCATTGCTTCTAATATATGATATATAGCTGTCAGACAACTCATATGCGCATTACTTTTAACACTAGCAGTATAGCTACGATCTTTAACTATATCTATATAATATGCTCCTAACTCTATTGAACAATATTGCATAACACGCTTAATAACAATATGAAACAGATATCTATTGTAAGCATCTATTATATCTTTTTGAACCCTATAGGCGCAGCTTATTAGCCACCTATCCAATTCTAACATATCTTTAAAAGAGATAGCAGATCTTTTTGAATGGAACCCAGTTAAGCTAGCTAATAAAAACCTAATAGTATTACGAATACGTCGATATATATCAGAAGACCGTTTAATAGCTTCTTCAGATACCTGAACTTCTTTAGTAAAGTCATTTAAAGAAACCCATATACGAAATACATCAGCACCATAGACTTCAATTAGACTCAATGGGTTAATAACGTTTCCAATAGACTTAGACATTTTAAACCCGTCAGCATCTACAACAAATCCATGCGTTAATGATTCTCGATATGGTAAGTCTTCAGTTATTATGTTAGCTAATATTAAAAGAACCATAAACCAACCTCGATATTGGTCAGACCCCTCTAAACATAAGTCAGGCAGCTTAACCCCAAACTTAAGACTTAGCTTTCCAATCAAATAATAATATGCAGCTCCAGACTCAAACCATACGTCTAATATAGAACTACATTTATTATAGTGGCTTATAGTTGGATGCATGTGCATGTGCATGTTATTACCTAAGCTCCTATCAACCATATGCCAAGCTTCAATGCCATATATTTCAGTTAAGATAGCTGCTTTATCTAATAGTTCAGAAGTACGAGGATGTATATCATTTGGTTTACTATGTGTATATATTGGTATAGGGGTTCCCCAACTACGTTGTCTAGAAATACACCAGTCTGGCCGGTTTACTATCATAGACCCCATTCGTTCTTGACCCCATTTAGGAACCCAACTGATATTATTAATGCTATGTATAGTTCTTTTTACTAAGCTAATGCTATTTGTCTTAATAAACCATTGAGGAGTAGTTCGATATATTACTGCCTCTTTATGGCGCCAACAATAAGGATAATCATGTGCTATAGAATCCATATATAATAAGGAACTATTATTAACTAATAAAGCTTCTATATTATTAGTAGCCTTAGAGTTAGGTTTATATATGGATAACCCATGTAAAATATAGCAACTATCTAATAAACAGCTATCTATTATATAACTGCCTTGCTCACTAACTATAGATATTCTATTAAGAGCATATCTTTTACCTATATAATAGTCTTCTAATCCATGTGCGGACGCAATATGAACTAAACCAGTCCCAACATCAGCTGTTACGTATTCACTAAGAACAACTGGAACAATGCTACTTTTGATTGGATGATAAGTCCTTATAGATTCTAAGTGGTTACCTTTTACACTACCTATTAGAACCCAACTAACTATGTTCAGCTTTTTCATGGTATTATATGCTAAACAAGAAGCTAGTATATAATAGCTAGTTTCTGTTTTGATTAGCTGGTATACAATATTAGGATTGACAGCAACTGCTTGATTTGCTGGTATACTCCAAGTAGTGGTTGTCCAAGCTATTAACGAAATAGGTTCATTACTATATTTAGAATTAGTCTTATATAACCCAAATATAGATGCTATCTTTTTTGTATCTATAGTCTTAAATAGAATATAAACAGAGTTAGTTAGATGACTACGATATTCTATTTCAGCTTCTGCTAATGACGACAGACATCTAAAGCACCAATATACTGGCTTATTATCTCTATATAGGTATGTCTTATTAGAAACCTTACTTAGAGTGCGGATAGCATTAGATATTACAGCATTAGACATAGTTAAATACGCTCTTTCCCAACCACAAATAACACCTAAACGTATAAAGGACTCTTTTTGAATGAATACTTGTTTTGATGCGTACTTTATACAATATGTGTAAAAGCTGATAGTATTATATTGTATGCTTAGCTTATATAATATATATTCAAGCTTTATCTCTATTGGTAAACCATGGCAGTCCCATCCTGGAATATATATGCAGTTATACCCCATTAACTCTTTTGATTTAATAATAATGTCTTTCAATGTTTTATTAACAGCATGTCCAATATGTATTTGACCATTTGCGTACGGAGGACCATCATGTATATAATAAACCTTTTTAGTCTTTTTAGTATAACGTATAGCTTTATATATATATTCATTATACCAACGGCTAATCAGCTTAGGTTCAACATCAACTAAACAAGCCCGCATCGGAAAGCTAGTAGTTGGTAGGCTTAAGTTAAGAGGCTTTATATAGTTATACATAGTGTTTATATATACGTTAATATATGGTTCTTATTATATAGCATAACATATATCATAACAAGCACCCCTATTGCAGGTTCTAAAGACAATATCAAAAGCTAACCATATAAAAGGAGTTCTTATGTTGGTAACTACTAAAGCAACAACTAAAAGAATATCTAAACCAAAAAGACAACACTTAAATAATATAAGTAGGAAAGCTTCTCTACGTATCTTGATAAAAAAGATTAAAGCTGCTGTTTTAATAGGAAACCTAAAAGAAGCAAAAGGTATGTATATTATAATGCAGTCTATTATTGATAGGCAATCCAATAAAGGCTTAATCCATAAACACAAAGCTGCTCGATGCAAGACAGCCTTATCTAAAAAGATTAACTTAACATAAGATATTATGTTAACACAGCCTATAAAAGAAATGTATAAGCTATACAAAAGCAACTCAAAAACAATAGGAAATACTCCTATAATCTATTTAAATAATATAGAACCTAAAACCATATTAGTTAAAATAGAATCAAAAAACCCTAGCTTCAGCATAAAGTGTCGAATTGGAATGTCTATGCTTTTAGATATTAAACAAGCTAATATACTTAAAAGCCCTATCAATCTAATGGAACCAACTAGTGGTAATACTGGGATTGCTTTAGCCTATATAGCAGCTATATACAACTATAAGATAGTCCTAATAATGCCTGAATCAATGAGTATAGAAAGACAAAAGCTACTAAAAGCATTAGGTGTTAAATTAATATTAACAGCTGGTATAAAAGGAATGAAAGGTACTATATATAAAACTAAAAAGCTTATTAAAAGGAATCCAAAAAGGTATCTAATATTAGATCAGTTTAATAATCCTTCTAACTTTAAAACACATGAAACAACAACAAGCTTTGAAATATGGAACTCCACTAAAGATTCTATAGCTATGCTTATTTCTGGAGTAGGGACTGGAGGCACAATAACCGGAATAAGTCGTTACTTTAAAAAGCTAAAAGGAATTCCTATATCTATTGTGGCAGTAGAACCAATTGAATCTCCAATAATAAGTCAATCAATAACCTATATACAACCCAGTCCTAGCCAACACGAAATACAAGGGATAGGTGCTGGTTTTATTCCAAATAGTTTAGATAGTTATTATATAAATAAGGTAGTTAAAGTTAAAAGCAAACAAGCTATCTTTAACGCCCGCTTACTAATTAATAAAGAAGGAATAATAGCTGGTATTTCATCAGGGGCTGTAATAGCAGCTGCAATAAAACTACATAATAAACAACCCATAAAAAGGAAAGCTGTTATCATATTACCTTCTTCTGGTGAAAGATATCTGAGTACAAAGCTATTTAATAGGTTCTAATATAAACCAATAGAAGCTAATAAAGACTTAATAGCAAACATCCTATTTACTGCCTGTCCAAATACTAAGCTATATATAGAATAAAAAGCTTCATTAGATACTTCCATTCCATATATATAACTATATGCTTTTTGAATGTGTTTACCTATAGTTGTTTTATTATCATGAAAGGCAGGTAAACAATGTAAGAACTTAACGTTAATATTATTAGCTCTTAATAAAAGCAAGATATTAACTTGATAGCTACGCATATAAAAGATCCTTCTTTTCCATAGAGTTTTGCTTTCACCCATAGAAACCCAAACATCAGTATATATATAGTTAATACTATTAATACCTACTCTAGCATCTTCAGTAATAAATACGTTACCTCCAGCTTTTTGAGATAACAACTGGCTCTTATATATATAGAACTTCAAAGACCAACTGGTTCTCAAAGCTAATAGATATATAGTTAATCCAGTTAATAATGAAGCTTCTAATATAGAGTTACATACATTATTACGAACATCACCTATATATACAATCCTAACCTTACTAAACATATAATAGCTATAATACTCTTTTATAGTTAATAAGTCTGCTAATAGTTGAGTTGGGTGAAAGCTATCAGTTAGACCATTTATAACAGGAACTATAGAATGTTTAGATAATACTTTAATAGCTTTATGTTTATGACCGCGATATTCAATAGCATCATATATACGACTAAGAAAACAAGCAGAGTCTTTTATAGATTCTTTATGGGTTATCTGGTTTCCAAAAGGACCTAAATAAGTAATATTAGCACCATAATCAAAAGAAGCTACTTCAAAAGAACATCGAGTACGAGTAGAATCCTTTTCAAATATTAAAGCAACCTTTTTATCATATAGGATCTTATTTCCTTTTGCTATGGGGTTATCCTTTTTAAGACAGCTAGCTAGCTTTAATATATATACTAACTCTAAATAAGATAAGTCACTTAGTTTTAATAAACAGCTATCTTTTAAACTAAACATAGAAACACTCCCCATAAAAGCATTAGCATATAGTAGCTATCTATTTAGCTGGTCTATGGATATGGCGGGTCATAGTAAATGGTCTAACAAGACATCGAAAAGCTATAAAAGATATTCTAAAAGGGAAAAGGGAGTATTTACAAAGCTAATAAAAGAGGATACTAATACTTGTCCAATAGGATGCTAATACTGTTGTCCAATAGGATACTAATACTGTTGCCCAATAGGATGCTAATACTGTTGTCCAATAGGATGCTAATACTGTTGCCCAATAGCAAACAAAACAATATCATATATCGAGATCATATATCGAGGAATATACCAACGATGCCACAATAACTAATATATATTGAAAAGGCTGCTAAAGGCTATGTATATAATAATCCCTATGAAAGGCTATGTAGGAGACTTAATAGATACTCTATATAGCTATATGTATAAAGACCTAATAGTATTACCATTAAACACTATTCATGTACATGAAGTAATAGATATACCCAACACTACTATTCTAACTTAAGTATATATATGATACTAACTAAAGAAGAAAAGGACAGCTTGGTATTTCTTATTAAGTGTTCTATAAAAGGCCATTATAAACTATATCATAATGCTAAGTTCTAGATAAGATGTCGCTGTCATACCATAAACCCTAAGGAACTAACCTATATGAAAACTAATACTAAAGAGCTTAAAGAAGTTAGTCCTAAAGATAAACCAACAGCTAATGAAGAAGAAAAGCTAAAGAATCTAGAAGAGGAGCTAAACAACATAAAAGCCCAAGAAAAGGATAATATGCTACGTATAAAAGCAGATATGGAAAACATTAGAAAGCGTACTAAAAAAGATATTGAAAAAGCACATAAGCTTGCTCTAGAAAGATTTACATCTGAACTACTACCAGCTCTTGATAACTTAGAACGAGCCCTAGATACTATAGATAAATCTAATCAAGAGCTAAAAGCAACTATAGAAGGCATAGAGTTAACATTAAAAACATTATTAGATATCACTCAAAGGATTGGCATAAACGTAATTGATGAAGCAAACGTATCCTTTAACCCAAATATACATCAAGCAATGTGTATATTAGAAACAACTGAAAGCATGTCTAATAAAGTTATTACAGTTCTTCAAAAAGGATATGCTCTAAACGGAAAGCTAATACGTCCAGCAATGGTAACAGTATCTAAAGGAAAACATGTATTTACTGAAAAGACAGATTCGAAGACTATATGAACAGCTGCTCTACTGGGATTTCCTTTATTATATAAAAAGAACCCCAGAAGTATCAGATAATGCGTATGACTGTGCTAGAGATGAGTTAGCCTATCTTGAAAGATGTTACCCAGGTCTTTGTATTTGTTCTAGAAGTGGGCTATTTAAAAAGAAGAAACATATATTACCTATGCTTTCATTAAGAACCACATATAATAAAGAAGATATGCTTTTATTTGATAAACGTATCCGAAATAGACTTAAAGATAAACCTGAGGCTGATGTTGTATATTGTTGTGAGATCAAACTTGATGGGTTAGCTGTTAGTTTATTATATAAAGATGGTTGCTTAGTTAGAGGCTTAACACGTGGTGATGGCATATATGGTGAAGATGTTACTTCTAATGTTCTTGTAATAGAGGCTATTCCTAATAAGCTATTAAATGATGGTTCTTTACCACATATATTAGAGTTACGTGGGGTTCTAGTTATGTCTAATTATGGTCCTAACATATTAACTAGATTCTCTAACTATAAAAGCAACTACTATTCTACTCCACGTAATGCAGCTTCTGGTTCTATACGTCAGCTAGATCCAACTATCACATCTAAACGGTCTTTATCTTTTTATTGCTATGAAGGGCATTCTATATTACCAGGAACAAGTCCTTTATCTATTAGCCATATAGCTAACTTAAATAAGATAATCAGTTGGGGTGTTCCAGTATGTGAGCATAGACGAACATGTGTAGACATTAAAGAAGTATTTAGGTTTTATGATGAGATAAAAAGAATAAGGTTTATGTTAGGCTTTTCTATTGATGGTATAGCTGTTAAACTAGACTCTATAGAACATCAGAAGAAGCTTGGGGTTTCTACTAAGACTCCTAAATGGTCTATAGTTTATAGGTTCTCTTCTGAAGAGAAGATGACTAAGCTGAATAAGATTGTGTTTAGGGTTGGTAGGACTGGCATATTAACTCCGATAGCTAGCTTTAATCCTGTTTCAGTATCTGGTGTTACTATTAGAGCCGCTAGCTTACATAATATTAGCTTCATTAGACGGTTAGACATCATGGCTAATGATACAGTTATAGTCCGTCGTTCTGGAGACATTATACCTCAAGTTGTTAGATGTATTCCTAAATACCGAACAGCTAATACTAAACAGGTTGTCTTTCCTTTATATTGTCCTTCTTGCTTTTCCTTATTAACTAAGGCTTTAACTAAAGATAAGGTATATTTGTATTGTACTTCTGGTTTATCTTGTCCTAGCCAACTAAAAGCATCACTAAAGCACTTTGTTTCAAAATATGCAATGAATATACTTGGGTTAGGTGATGTCATAATTAGTAAGCTGGTTGATTATGGGTTAGTTTTAAATAGCTATGGGTTATATTATCTAAAAGCAAAGGACTTTATGAAAGCAGCCTCTATTGGGTTAAACCTATCACATAAGCTAGTATTACGTATTAGTAACTCAAAAAGGATCCCTTTATCTCGGTTTATATATTCTCTTGGTATCTTAAAGATAGGCAGGCTAACAGCTTTATCTATAGCTTCATCCTATAAAACCTTGAATAGCCTTTTATTAGCTGATATTACTTCTTTAGCTAGCATACCAAACGTTAACATAAAAGCAGCAAGTAATATATGTCTATATATAAGAACCCATAATAATATAATAAGAAGCCTAGCTAGTATATTAGATATATTTTAGGAACATTGGTTGCTATAGAAGATGAGATGGTCGAGAGGTTTAAGACGTATGTTTGGAAGACGTATATGTGAAAGCATCGAGGGTTCGAATCCCTCTCTCATCGGATGGCAAAGCAGTCTCTATGTATATATGCAACACAACCCAAAGCACTCAAAGAGGATTCCCCAACCATACGACATAGACCCAATAATGAACCACAACCCATTGCTTCTTTTAGTTAAGGAAGACCAGAAAGACCAAAGAATAGAAAGCTTTCTAACTTCTGTTCTAGGCGTCAGAGTTGCTAGAAGCTGGTCACATAAGGTCCTGAGTTCAAGCAGAGTAGGTATTAACAACAACAAACCTAACGTAGGACATCGTATCAAAGCTGGAGATTGTATATATGTTCAACATCCTAACTTAAGCCTGAATAATACCTTAACAAGCGATACGTACCAACTATATATATTATATGAGGACGAGTCCATAATAGCTGTTGATAAAGATAACAATATGCCAGTGCATAAAGGCAAAGAATGCACAGTCGTTAGCTTAATAGATTCGATACAGAAGCTCAATAACAACAACTCCATAAAGCTAGTCCATAGAATAGACCAACGTACGTCAGGTACAGTGGTTTTAGCAAAAGATAAGCCTGCATTACTTAATATACAAAAGCAGTTCGTATATAGGCAGGTGTTCAAGAAATATTATACTAGTGTTGCAGGAGATTGGTCTGTATACTGGACACAGATACAAACTATTAGAGCACCCTTAACAAAAGAGCTAGACACGTATACCAAGAAAGTATTAGTTCATCGTGCAGGGTTTCCAGCGTGTTCAATAGCTCAATGTCTGAAAGTATGGAGAAGATTCCTTTTACTTATCGTAAAGCTGGAAACAGGACGTACACATCAGCTTAGAATACACTGTAGTCATTTGGGGTTTCCAGTTCTTGGAGATATTCGGTATGGTAGTCAGCCTTTCTCAGGTTCCAGACTAATGCTACATTCCACTGTTCTTTCGATTAAACACCCAACATTAGGTTCAAGACTAAAGCTTCTTTCACCCCCACCTTTAAACTACACATTGTTCTTAAGAATCCTAAAGCTAAGGACTTAACTATGGCAGTGCAAAAGAAAAAGAAGTCACCAGCTAAAAGAAATATGAAACGGTTTCAAAAGAAATGTAAACATCCCACAATCTCTATTACCAAAAGAACCAACCCTCACTTACGTCACTACAGCTCTTCAGAACTCTGCAGATACATATAACAGCTAGTATTAGTATAGTCTTGCTTACCAAAAAGCGAACCGAGTATATTCAACCTTTTACCATCTTTTAACCTTAACATAGAGATGCTTAGCTTTCTTAAATGTACTACCATCATTATAGAGCATAAACAGACAACGATCAGCTTTCCTTCAATGTACAAGCTTGGTAATACATACGGAGCACACATTAGTTACCTACCTTCTTTTCTGCAAGCGACATTAGATTCAATGTTAAGACTAACTATTGGAAGAACCGCAGACATCAGTCACTTAATACGATGGGGTCCTCTTTCTAGAAGATATACAAAGAATCCATTCGTTCATTCTAAAGTATTTATTCAAGATCTGTCTGGAATAACGTTAGCTGCTTTCATTACTAATGCTACTTCAAAAGCAAAACTCCTAAATGAAGCTAACATTCTTAGCAGAGCTCAACCCTTATTCTCAAGAGCTAAACCTAGTTCTAACTATAAGGAAGTATATCTTCTACCTTGGCATATTAGACCCGTGTTTACGGCAATACACTCACGCATCAAAAAGCTTAATAACATACGTATATTCTGTTCAGGGTCAGAGTCCGGTGTTAATGGCTGCTCTACTTCTACTTCTACCAATAGCAATGACATAGGCTTCAGTAGTTGGAGAACAAACAGTTTAGGGTCAGAATCTAGTATGTACATGCACATGCACATGCTAGCACAACCAAGTAAGACACACATCACAGGTTACTTCGGGTTGGTTCTAGCTGGAAAAGAACAAAGCAACATCTCATCAGTAGAACTAGTGTTAACAGCCGCTGAGTCTTTAAGGAAGAGCAGTCCACCTGGAAAGAATGTAGAGCTCATTGGTAAAGAATCACATTGGTTAACACTCCAAGATAGGTTTATTGTCTCAGGCTTATCGTTGGTCTATGGACAGACTGGGTTTATTGCTTTCAACAACAAAGTGTTTAACTACATACTGAGCAATGGAAAAGATAAAGATGAACCACTAGCTTTAGCAAAGATCCTAAAAGCTCAGAAACTATTTGGAAGTCCTGAAAGAAATACTATATTGTGTAGTAACTCTTTAAATGTAACCCTAAGCTGGTAAGAACTTTTGATGTGCTTCAAAAACAAAGGACCTTACCAGCTGTTCTCCATGTTGCGTATATATGGACTCTGGGTGAAACTGCATACCTTCTATCGGCAGTTCTTTGTGTTTTATTCCCATTACTTCGTCTTCTGGAGACCATGCTGTAATCTCTATGGTTTCAGGTACAGAGCATTTATTTATAACAAGTGAGTGATATCTCATAACGTAGAAGCCCTGAGATGTTGTTCTAAATAGACCTTTATTGATGTGATATAGCTTACTAATATGTCCGTGCATTATGTTCTTGGCTTTTAATACTACACTACCAAAAGATACTCCTATTAGCTGATGTCCTAAACATATTCCCAAAAGTGGTTTAACGGTATGTAACTGCTTGAAAAGCTTCTTAACTGTTCTGAGGGTTGAAGGAGAACCAGGACCTGGAGAAAAGCAAACAACAGTAGGATTCATTGCTAATAAGTCTCTGAAAGAAACCTCATTATTCCTAACCACACTGACAGCTTCTCCTATATTACTGAAACAGGAACCCAAGTTGAACGTAAACGAGTCTTGGTTATCAATCAATGTTATCGTCATATATTTATGGTACTCCCTCCATCTAGTTTATTAATGCAGCTTAGTATAGCAACCACTTTGTTTTCAGTTTCCTTAACTTCACCCACTGGTCTTGAATGGAATACTATCCCAGCTGCAGATTGTATATAGGTTCGTTGTTTGTGGATAAGGCTTGTTCTTATGGTTATAGCTGTTTCGATGTCATTGGTTGAAACGTATCCGACAGAGCCTCCATAAAAGCTGCGCTTCATTGGTTCGAGCTTATCAATTAATTCCATAGCTTTTAGTTTTGGGGTTCCAGTAACAGTACCTGCGGGAAAGGTAGCATTTAGTATAGCCATGGTTGAGTTACGGTTTATCTTGCTTTTAACGGTGCTAACGATGTGTTGAACGTGCGAGTATTTCTCAATGCTCATTAAGTTAAAACAATATACGGTCCCATAAGCAGAAACTATACCTAAGTCGTTCCTTGCTAAATCAACCAGCATCACATGCTCAGCTATTTCTTTTAGGTCACTTCTTAGCATAGCTTCAAGTCTTAAGTCTTCGTTAACAGATCTTCCCCTAGGTCTAGTACCGGCTATAGGTTTGATAGAGGTAAGGTAGTCTTGTCTTTGAGTTGTTTGTTTAATCTGAATCTCTGGGGAGGCTCCTAGAACATCGAAGAACTCATATCTTAACAGAAACATATACGCCGAAGGGTTAACTGTTTTCAAGCTCTTGAAGAAATGTAAGCCATCAAGCCTGACTCTTTTAACAAACCTTCTACTAACTTGAATCTGCATTAGCTTACCTTTGTGAATGTATGTAACAGCCTTTGTTACTAACCCTAAATACTTCGTACGTACAATCGTAGTGATGCCTTTCTTGGAAATACGCTTAAGAACTATTAGAGCTCTTGATGGTGTTATATATATTATATTAACGACACATCTCAGCTTTTTAAGTTTTAATATGTATTGTTTAGATAATAACCCACAATTACTCTTCAGCTGTATTGTTGTTTGATAAGTTAACACAAGTTCTTTTGTTAAATGCATGAATACATCAGGTACGCCGAATGTGTCTTTCTTACTAAATAGACCTGTACGCTTTCTAAGATATCTAAACAGATCGTATCCAACATATCCAATACTCCCAACCTCAGAAACAAAGTGGTCATGTTTAGTAGCTTTGACATTGGTTAAATACATGCTGTTATTCAGAAATACATGAGGTTCTCCAAAAGATCTTCTAATGAGGCTGTTAAAGAAATATATACTGACTGTGGTAGAACGGTGTTCAGCTGTTACTTTGTTGAAAACCCCAATGAACGAACGACTGTGTTTAACTTCAAATATATAGCTATTGGTATTTATAAAAGAAAAGCTGGACCTGCGATATGTTTTTAGTAAGCTCATACTATATCCTGTTACAACTCCTATCATCGAGATACAATAATGACCAGCTGTTACAGGCTTTTCTCTATCTACTACAATATAGTTCAACATATGTTAGCAGTTCATATATTAGGTTAGTTCCTCCAATCTGTAGCATAGCTAGTAATACACCGTCTTGTTAATTAGAAGAGGGGAAGAGCCTCAGACACATATCTATTCTCCTATATTTAGCATACATACTAACAATAAATCCGGAAGGGAGGATGAAGCAGTGATAACTATCTGGGAATGCCTTGGAAAGCTTCAAGTCTTGTTAATGTCTATATGACAGTCTTTACTAGAGTACCAATTGATGTTTTAACAGGATGGTCTAATAAACATATGCTGGGTGCTCTGGAGAACCTAACAGAAACTAAACACGGAACTGAGAACAGTAACTTCTTTTTAACAACCGTACTGCGGAACCTAATTGTTACTGTCTTTGAGAACGTGGGGAACCATGAGTTACCTTTTTACTTGTGTTATATGTATTTCTTGTCAGTTAATGGTGTCCCAGCCCCCATATTGAATAGTAACGTAGAAGCTATTCCAGTTGTTCAGTGGGTTGATAAGCCGGTAGCAATAACTTTAAAGCTCATTGGGTCTACGCAAGAAGTACCAGGGAACCCACATCTACTAGAGACAGGTAGAGCTTTAGCAGCATTGCATCACATTAGTAAAAAGACTACGCTCTTCAATGCTCGAGTATACAGTATTAGCTGGGTTAAAGATAAGGTATCCAACTATGCATACGTTGTTCCCTTTGGTAAAAGATATGTGTTTGAGTATAGGTCTTCAATACAGTTATTCTTCTTCTTAGCGGGTGGCTATAAAAGGCTGGATGATGGGGTTTGTCATGGAGATCTATTTAAAGATAATGTGGCCTTTGAACAGCTATTTCATATGCATAGACAAAGACTAAGCGGTTGTTTTGACTTCTATTTCTCAGGACAAGAAAAGATGTTGGTTGATGTAGCCATAGCTTTAAACACTTGGTGCACATCTAGTAATGGTCTTCTAAATGCGTACGCTACTGTAAAGCTAATGCACTCGTACCAAACTATTAAGCCTCTGAAGAACAGGGAAAAGAAGAAGCTGTTGGTTACGTTAGAAGTGATGTCTTTTAGGTTTTGGCTTTCAAGGGTTGGAGGCTTTTATAAGAAAAGAATAACAGCTACAATATATACATACGATCCTGACTGCTTTAAGCATATGGGTAGCCTCTACTCGAGAAAGGAATGGTTCATCAGCTATGTATGTGCTCTGTAGCTGTTAAGAACCAACGTATATCTGTCCTAGAGCCTGGTTCATCTAATAGCCTATAGATACATACCAATATAGACTGCCTTTTCAAGCTACAATGAACATCATACATACTAATCTACATACTAATATACAAAGGTTAACTAACAACACAAGAACACCAAGATCTCAGATGCGGAGGTTGGAATTGAACCAACGTCCTTCGGGTTATGAGCCCGATGAGCTGCCAAGCCTGCTCCACTCCGCTTTAGATGCGTATTATGTTTATTATATAATACCGAGGACGGGACTTGAACCCGTATACTTATAAAAGCATTACCACCTCAAAGTAACGCGACTACCTATTTCGCCACCTCGGTATTAAACACTTTCTCCCTCCTTCCTTTGAAGAGCTATCAACAAAAGTATCCCTATAAATGCTAACTATAAGCCTATCTCTTTAGCTACAATATAGGCCTCTCTAGAAAATATATGAGAAGCTTTTGGGGTTCGTATG
>NZ_MKGN01000011.1 GCF_002682985.1 Candidatus Tremblayella phenacoccinincola | reverse complement strand
ACAGCGTTAACACAAAGACTGTTTAGAACCACTACAAAGAGGAAGTATTCTATAGTTAGCATGGGTTCCAGCTCTCCTTGGGTTTGGATGTCTCTTGGGTTGTGGTCTATGGGTTGAGAGCCTGAAGAAGATGTTCTTAATAGAAGCATCAGTAGCTTCATCTAAATATGTTAGAGAAGGGAGTAATATAGATATGCCTAATAACTACTACTACCCTCCTCCTTCTAGCTATATAGCTAACTACCAATAGGGTTCCCCCAAAGAACTATCTAAGCAGCTCATTAATAGATGTTTTAAGCAAGGTTTTCCTATCGATCTTCTTAACAATAACAGCACAACTTAGACTGTACTTCCCATCTTTTATCAAGCTACCTGGCACAACAACTGAACCTGCTGGAACCCGTCCATACAATACCTCGTCTCTTTCCCTATCATATATCTTTGTGCTCTGTCCTATATATACACCCATAGCTATTACTGAACCCTCTTCAATAACCACTCCTTCCACTATTTCAGACCTAGCTCCAATGAAGCAGTTATCCTCTATTATAACAGGCTGTTCATTTAAAGGTTCTAATACGCCCCCAATTCCAACACCTCCTGAGATGTGGACTCTTTTACCAACTTGTGCACATGAACCGATAGTAGACCAAGTATCAACCATCGTGTCTTCTCCAACATATGCTCCAATGTTGATGAAGGAAGGCATGAGCACTACGTTCCTGGATACATACGAACCTCTTCTTATCGAACCAGGTGGAGAGCTCCTGACGGATTGCTTTTCGGTGTGTCTTAGTAGCTTAAGTGGTATTTTGTCATAGAAACAAGAATAACCAGCATCAAGCCTAAATAGCTTTGCATATCTAAAGTATAATAGGATTGCCTTTTTGATCCATTCGTTTACATACCAGACTCCATTCCTTTTTTCGCATACTCTTATCTTGCCAGCATCTAACTCCGAAATAACATGATCTACAACTTCATAGGCTTCTCTACTTTTGGTTGTGCTTTCGTATATATGCTCTTCATTCCATAGTTGTTCCACTATTCTACATACGTTAAACATATGCTTATATGACAGGCTTATGTGAATGGCTGTTGTTACCAAGTTGTTCCCATTATCTAATATAGAATCAACGTTTAACCATGACAAACCCATCAGAACAGGCAGTTAAGACACCACACTAAGAACATAACCGTTGGTGGCTGTATTGAACAAGCTGTCAGTTTGTTGATAGAGCCGTCCCCATAACACTGGTTAAACGCATACGTCTGGCTAAATAAACCAATATTATACTAGCTAACTGCTAGAGTCTGGGTTTTATTGATATAGACCAGGCTTAATTACTAACATGGAGCTATACACACTATAAGCCTGCTAGAATGACTGAAGATATTATTAAGAAGATGTTAGAGTCAGGGGTCCATATTGGACATAGGAGCTGCTTTTGGAATCCTAAGATGTTTCAGTATATTTATTGTAAAAGACGTAGAGTCCACATCATAGACCTATCTAAAACCATTCGTATGCTCAAGAAAGCCATATTATTTGTTGAACGTCTGGTTACTGAGAATAAGCATATATTGTTTGTGTGTACCAAATGGCAACTGCAAAGCTTCGTTGAAAAAGAGGTTTCCAGAATAAGCATGTCGTTCATTACTAAAAGGTGGTTAGGAGGAACGTTAACAAACTTCAATACTATTAGCAACTCAGCATTAAACGTAACCGACTCACTAAAAGCTAAAGGTCTTAAAGTCAACAGAGTTCCAGATGCTGTTGTTGTTGTTGAAGCAGTAAAACATAGAATAGTAGTTAGGGAAGCACAAAGACTACGGGTTCCTGTAATAGCAATAGTGGATACGAACTGTTCTCTGTCTGGCATAGACTTTCCAATACCTGCCAATGATGACTCAGCTACATCTGTACATCTGATTCTAGCTGGTATAATAAAACACATACACAAAACCAAAGCAGTGTCTAAAGGAAAAGGCTTAAGTAGTTAGCTAAAACAACTGCTGAATGATTACCTTAATCGTACTACCAAACATATATCTGTGCCCATTGGGTTTGCTTTTAACTGCTGTTGGTGATACTAGCCTCTGTGATCTCATGTTGAACGAAGGTATTAATGTTCCTCATCTTTGTGGAAAAGCATGTGTTTGTTCTTCATGTATAATCAACATTAAGCAGGGAGCAGAAGCTATACGCATCGCAACCAACTCTGAAAAGGCTTTGTTAGTAACGAATAGAAGTGACTCCAGACTATCTTGCCAATCATATCTAGGAAAGGTCTGCTAACATTCTGTGTTGTTAGTTGGTGTTTTGGTGTTACTTATGGGTTTGTTCTGTGGTTAAGGATTAAGCTGGAACTGCCATACACTGTAGTAATAAGTTACGAATACTTTGACTAATCTAAACATCTTTTCACAATGCACAAACTAACCGGGGTAGTTACAGCTGTTGTTTCACCAATGTTTCCTGATGGCTGTTTAGATGTATATTCTTTCAGGAGCTTTATAGAATGGCAGGTTCTTTCAGGTATTAACGGACTAACCGTTGCTGGTACTACAGGTGAAGTATCAACTCTTTCATATGAAGAACATATAAGCCTTGTTAAAACAACCATTGATCAAACAAAAGGTAGAGTTCCAATAGTTGTAGGTTCAGGGAGTAATTCTACGTTCGAAGCAATACACCTTACCCAAGCCATCAAAGAGTTAGGAGCTGACTATTCCCTACAAGTTGTTCCGTATTATAACAAGCCAACACAAGAAGGCCTATACAAGCATTTTAAGAGGATTGCTGAAGCTGTAGACCTGAATATCATATTGTACAGTGTGTCCAGCCGGACTGGAGTTGGTTTGACAGCTGATACAATACACAGGCTATCTCAGATTCCTGGCATCGTTGGCATAAAGGAAACATCAGCAAACATGTTAACTATATACAAGCTACTACGAACCAAAAGACTATTGAAGGACAAGTTTGCTGTATATAGTGGGGATGACTCAACATGTTTAGGTGCTTCTGAAATAGGAAGTAATGGGGTGATCTCTGTTATATCTAACCTGATTCCTAAAAGCATTGTTAACCTATACAACCTCTCGTATAGACTATCCACTAAAGATAAGCTAAACTACATATGCTCAAAGGTATTTAAGCTGTGTAACCTCATGTTTATAGAAACCAACCCAATCCCAGTAAAAACAATCTTAGGGAAGCCTGGTCTAATAACTAGTGGAGTCAGGCTTCCACTGACGCATTTAAACTACAACCATTGTATTAAGGTTTTAAAAGCAATCAGAACCCTTTAGCAGCAGTTGGAGGGGTAGTGACTAATCCCTCCGTTAATAAGGATCTGTTATTCTTTTGTTTGTATGTTGGATGCTTGTTTGCCTTTAGGTCCTTGAATGACATCGAATGTTACCTTTTGACCTTCCTTTAATGTTTTAAAGCCCTGAACGTTGATAGCTGAAAAGTGCGCAAACAAATCTTCACCACCTTCATCTGGAGTAATAAACCCAAATCCTTTTGCATCGTTGAACCATTTTACAACGCCTGTTGCCATTTCAAATCCTCAACTTCTCCTTTTATTGCTTTAATACTAAAAAACCCAAATGAGCTTATCTATCTTTCTTTTCAACATACAAGACGTGCTTTCCTACGATAGGATCATATTTCATTATATTCAGCTTAGGTTGGCGTGTTCTGTTTTTAAAAGAAGTATAAAAATGACCGGTGTTCTTGGTGGAAACTAACCTTATGATTACTCTGTTGTTATTAGACACTTCGGTTCCTATATGTGAACTTATCTAACACACGGAGTCCTGAGCTTGATACTTTCCTACGAGACCAACTGTTATTTGCTTCTGACCAAACTCTTTTGAAATGCAGGTTAATACTAAAGCTCCTTCTCGTTTTGTTATGCGAGGGTGATACTATGTTTCCTTTCAGATTCTTTATTCGGGTTATATAACATAGCTTCATAGGTTAGTTGTTGCTTTTAAAGGTTAGTAGTTTAAACAGCTGCCTTTAGATGAACAGTAGTAATCCTAGTAGTTGTTTTATTGGGTTTATGTTAGAGTTGTCCTGATACTAGATGCGAGTGTCTATAGCTTGAGTGTCTGAGTGACTGAGTCGTGCAGGTCTCGAACCTGCGACAAATGGGTTAAGAACCCACTGCTCTACCACTGAGCTAACGGCCCTCCAGCATAGTCTTAGATAAAGGTCCTCCCCACATACAGAGAGCTAGACACACCTGAGTTCCTGCATACAGCTAGCTATACCGATATAGTTCACTTGGTAGAACAACTGACTTGTAATCAGTAGGTAGTGGGTTCGATTCCGACTATCGGTAGTTAGCTATATAAGCGGATATAGTATAAAGGCTATTATTCTAGCCTTCCAAGCTAGAGATGTGGGTTCAATTCCCATTATCCGCTCAATATAGATGTTGATATAGCTTAGTAGGTTAGAGCACATCTTTGGTATAGATGCGACGCCGGTTCGAGACCGGCTATCGGCAACATCTTTTATTGCTTTTAAGGTCATTACAATATTAGATATAGCTATGCTTGAAAGCCCTATAGTAGAAGTCCGTATATTAAACCTAGAAGAGAGACTAACTCTTTTAAAAGATAACCTAAGGATTGATGTTAAGAAAGAAAAGATTAATGAGTTAGTTATTATGTTAGCTAATAAGTCCATATGGTCTAATAAAAACCAAGTAAGCTGTTTAAATAGAGATCTTTCTTTACTTAGGATTGATGGGTCAATATTAGATAACCTATTAGAAACCTTTAGAGGCATTAAAGAAGTAGTTAGACATACAGCTACTAATATTTCTCATAATGAAACAACCTCAGTTACTTTAGTTGCTATAAACAATGAGTTATGTGTATTAGATAAAAAGATAACCCAACTAGAGGCTAACTTAATGTTTAAGAATAAGACAGATAGGTTAGGTTGTTATATAGACATTCAGGCTGGTTCTGGGGGTATTGAGTCCCAAGACTGGACAAGCATATTATTACGTATGTATCTTCGTTGGACAAGTCTTCATAGGTTTAAAACAGAAGTTGTCCATGTACTAGTTGGAGAGCTAAATAAACCTAAGTCTGTTACTATTAAGATTCAAGGAGCCTATGCTTATGGATGGTTAAGAACCGAAACAGGAATACATAGGTTAGTACGAAAGAGTCCTTTTAGTTCTAATGGAAAGCGACATACTTCTTTTAGTTCTATATATGTTTATCCAGAGATAAGTGATGCTATTAACATATATATTGTTCCTTCTGACCTAAGAATAGACACATTTCGTTCTTCAGGGGCTGGAGGACAGCATGTTAATAAAACAGAGTCAGCTGTTAGGATAACACACTTACCAACT
>NZ_MKGN01000010.1 GCF_002682985.1 Candidatus Tremblayella phenacoccinincola | reverse complement strand
CTGACCTAAGAATAGACACATTTCGTTCTTCAGGGGCTGGAGGACAGCATGTTAATAAAACAGAGTCAGCTGTTAGGATAACACACTTACCAACTGGCATAGTAGTCGAGTGCCAAGATGAAAGGTCTCAACATAGAAATAAATCCAAAGCTTTGGTAATATTAAATGCTAGGTTAACTAACTTCGAATTAAAACGTAAACATAAAGAAGAGTCTTTAGTTAAGAAAACCCTATTAGGCACAGGCTACAGGTCTGACCGAATAAGAACATATAGCTATCAACAATGTCGTATAACAGACCATAGAATAGAGTTCACTATATATAAGCTAAATGAGGTTCTAAATGGAGACTTAGACTTACTTATACATCCAATCTTAAATAGATATTATTATGATGAATGCTTATAGAAGCTCTAACGAATACATATTCCTAAATGAACTTATATTAAGAACCAATATAGAACAACCAATAGATATATGGGACTTAACTCTAAAGATATCCAAAGCTGCTTTTATGCCAAGACTTGATACTGTTTGTTTAATAGAACAAGCATTAATATTATTACCTAATAATAAACTAAATGTACTTGACTTAGGAACTGGAAGTGGTACTATTGTTTTAAGGTTAGTATATGAAAGAACTAGCTGGATATCTATCGGAACAGACCTTTCTTTAACTGCTTTAACAATAGCCAACTATAATGCATATAGCTTAGGGCTAAAAGAATTAAAAGCTGTTAACTATATATATAGTAGCTGGTTTAGGTCTTTATATTTAAAAAGATATGGACTAATTATTAGCAACCCACCTTATATTAGTATAAAGGATCTCCATTTAAATAAAGGAAGCCTACCTATTGAGCCAACCATTTCTTTAGCTTCTTCTAATAATGGTTTACAAAGCCTATTTAACATATGTCTAAGCTCTGTATTCTTTTTAACCTACGGAGGTTGGCTATTACTAGAACATGGATATAACCAAGGATCTATAGTTAGAGCTTTTATATTAAGCTTATCTTTTAAAGGTGTTCATTCAATAAAAGACTATAGTAATGAACGTATTACAATAGGTAGGCTGCTATAACTACAAGCTATCATATATTTTCTAGAGAGAGTCTATATTGAATTATCTAACCCTAACTATAGCATTACAAAGGTCTGGAAGATTAAGTAATAAGTCAACCTATTTAGTTAGCTACTATAAAACTAAACAAGCCTATAACATTAGAAAGCTTATATTAAGTTCTAACCATAAAGCAGTTAGGATTATGTTTGTTCGAGATGACGATATACCTAACTTAATATTAACTAAAACAGTAGACTTAGGTATTATTGGTAAAAACGTATTTGAAGAGCAATCTTTTAGGTTTATTATATATAGAAAGCTAGTTAACTATTATATAATATATAGTCTTAAGTTCAGTAGTTGTCGCTTATCATTAGCTTTTCCTTTAGGTGAACCATGGACTGGTATTAGCTGTTTAGATGGGAAAAAGGTTGCTACTTCTTACCCATATATACTTAAACACTACTTAAAAAGATATAGCATAAGCTACATATTATATTATATTACTGGTTCAGTAGAAGTAGCATATAGTTCTGGGTTATCTGATATAATATTCGATGTAGTATCTACAGGTTCTACTTTATTTGTTAATGGCCTATATGAAGCAAAGATAGTTTATTACTCACATGCTTACTTAATTCAATGTCTTCCAAAGATATCTAATAACAAGCTGCTCTTAGTTAATAGGTTTAAAAACAGCATATATAATATAAAAAGACCTAAAGCATATATATTTATTAGTAGTTGGTTTATATATAGAAAGCTAGTTAAGATTATACAGAGATATATAAAAGCTAATGTCTACAATATAGCATCATTAAATAATAAGTCTATATGGGTTCTTTTTCAACTATATAGATAACTACATATATATTAAATAAGGAGAACCTTGAAAGTAAGCTATTTATTCATTAGTCTATATATAACCGAAAAGCCATTAAATAACAAAGCTATAGGATTGGTGCTAGTATTAAAAGACCATAAGGTTAAGTTAGTTATATTAGTTAGCAAGGCTACTTTTAAGTTAACAGCTGGTTTTAAGGGGTGTGTATTAAATACACATATAACTATACTAAATATGCTAACCTATTTAGGTGTGGCCTTTAGGTTAGCTTCTATTGGTTCTTCTGACTTAAAAGCATATTATACACATATTGAGAAGCCTTCTAGGTCTCTATCTATAGGTTCATCTACAGGTAAAAGATATTATATAGCTAACAACAAATACTTCATAAACATAGCACATAGGTTAGGTATTAAACCAATACATATTAAGCTACTAAACCTAACTAAACCATATATAGCTAGCCTTAATAAACTAATAGCTAACTACTATCTAAACATATATAGAATAACTAATGAGACAGCTATATTAGTTACTATTTGGTTAACTGATGATTCTATGTCTAACTATATTGCTGTTGAAACTGAAATAGAAGAAACAACCCCCCAAACATATTCCTATAATAGCCTATGTGCAAAGAGTTAACTAGCTTGTTTATTACAGGCATAAATGGTAGGATGGGACGGCAGTTGGTATTATCTTCATATATAGATAAGCTAGCTTCCATAAGAATGTCTATAGCTAACAATAATCTTAAGCACTTTAATATAAACCTATATAAGCTTTTTAATATAAAGTCATTAGCTGTTATTGTTTCTAATAACCTATTAGCTTCTAGAATAAAGGATATTGTTTTAATAGACTTTACTAACCCGGAAGCCTCTATGGTTTATTTAAACATATGCTGTCTAAATAAGTTAAATATAGTAATTGGAACTACTGGGTTTAATATACATCAGCTTTCTATAATATATATGCTTTCAAACTATATAGCTATTTCTTATTCTGCTAACTTTAGTATAGGCATAGCTTTAATGTTAAAACTATTAAGAATAGCTGTCCTTTATTTAAGAGAAAACATAGATATTCAAGTTATCGAAGTGCACCATAAAAAGAAAAGAGATGTTCCATCTGGCACTGCGTTAATGATTAGAAACTATATTGATGACCTATATATAAAACCTATTAGCTTTTCTTCAATACGTATTGGTAATATTATAGGTGAGCATAAAGTCTCTTTTGCTGATCTTAATGAGTGTTTATCTATATCTCACAAAGTATATGATCGTATGGTATTTGCCAAAGGTGCTATTAAGTCTTCAGGTTGGTTGTTAAATAAAACTAAAGGCTTGTTTAATATGCTAAACGTATTAGGCTTATGATGTTATTGTTATATGCTATGGATATATATTGATAAAGGCTCTTCTGTTCTTAATGACATTATTTCACAACCATCTTTAGTTACTAGTATTGTATGTTCATATTGAGCAGATAAGCTATGGTCTTTAGTTTTTACAGACCATCCATCTTCTTCAACGAGTACATATCTTTCACCTGCGTTTACCATCGGTTCTATGGTAAATACCATACCTTCTTTAAGTATTAGTCCATTATCGGGGGTATTGTAGTGTGGTATATGTGGATCTTCATGGAGCTTTCTACCTATTCCATGACCACAAAAGTCCTTTACGACTGAGTAGCCTTTATGCTCTACATATGATTGTATTGTTTTACCTATAGTTCTTAAACGAATACCAGGCTTTATAGATCTAATAGCTAAATAAAGACATTCTTGAGTTACTATACATAGCTCTTTATATATATAGATAGCTTCGCCTACATAGAACATCTTCGAAGAATCACCATAATAGCCTTCCTTGAGAACAGCTACGTCTATATTAGCAATATCTCCTTCTTTAATTATATGGTTGTATTTTGGAATACCATGGCAAACCACTTCGTTTATTGAGACACATATAGACTTAGGAAACCCATAATAACCTAAACTCGCTGGAATTGCTTTTTGGATGGTTGTTATGTACATGAAACAAAAAGCATCTAATTCTCCAGTAGTTATGGATGGCTTAATATAAGAAGTAACCATTTCTAACACATCTGCAGCTAAGCTGCTAGCTAACCGTATTTTAGTAACTTCTTTTTGAGCTTTAGAGTATGATAGCATAGGTAGTTTATTAGTATATTAGATGGATATGCTCTTTAAGGGTAGTCATAATGCTAGAGAACCTAAGAACACATATGTGAACAGTATATACAGACCTCTTCTTCCATACGCTGGTTGATCTGGGGAGGAAGAGCCTATCTTCTTAGTTTAAGTCTTTGGGTTATCTGGACGTAGCGAACCATGTGTATAGCTTTTAAATAGGACAGTAGCCTTTTACGTTTGTTTATTAGGTTTAGTAGGCCTCTGTAGCTGTGTTTATCCTTTTTATGGATGTTAAAATGAAGCTTTGATAATGCTTCTATCTTGGCTGTTAGAATGGCAATCTGTACTTCTGGAGAACCTGTATCAAAGCTAGCCCTACCAAATAATGAGACGATAGCTTGTTTATCCATACCTGTTAATGCTGTTAATTAAGCTTGAGGAGTAAGCAGTTGTGAAAGCTTGGATAATATCTTTAGTTTTGATAGAGTGTTCCGTTTGTTCTAGTCTGTTCTTTTTTATAACAAGATTGGTAATGTAGGTTTGTTCTTTTAGCAAGCAGCTGTATGTTTTGAGTTGTGCTTCAAGAGAATGAAAGCTGTTTATGCAGGCTGCTATTGAAGTTAAAGAGCTTTGATTGAATGACTCGTTTGATAGAGAACTGCCGTTAGGAAGGATGAATGTTGTTCTTGAGTAGGAACCATGATTAAAGCTGTAACAAAAGTAGAACTGAGCGAGACTGATTGGTTTGTTAGCTATGCTATGATCTGTGGATGTTAATGTTAGAGCATTTATATCAGAGTTGGTAATATTATGTATCGAAGCGAGATGTTTGAAGCTGTGGAATAAGTCTATAACCCTAGCTTTATTAAGACGGACGTTTAGTTCTTTTAGTTTATATTTGAAAGCACTTGAGCCTGAAAGCTTTCCTAGAACAATGTTATTCTTTTTCCAACCTATGTCCTTTGCATTCATTATTTCGTAGGTTTCTCTACATTTTAGAATACCATCTTGGTGAATCCCAGAAGCATGTGCAAAAGCGTTTTGACCTACTATAGGTTTTGTGGGGTGTATTGTTAATCCTGAGCACTTGGAAACTAAAGCAGATAGAGACAATAGTTGCTTGGTGTCTACTTGAGAACATATGTCAAAGAGGTGGTGTTTGGTGTTTAAAGCCATAACAACTTCTTCTAGAGGCGCATTACCTGACCGCTCACCGATGCCATTAACAGTACATTCTACTTGTCTAGCACCTCCTTGTTTTATGCCAGACAATGTGTTCGCAACAGCTAGACCTAGATCATTGTGGCAGTGCACTGAAAAGACTACCTTGTCTGAGTTAGGTATGTTTTCTTTTATTCTTTTGACTAGGGAACCAAAAGAACCAGGTGTTTCAAACCCTACTGTATCTGTTATGTTAATAGTGTTAGCTCCTTCGGTAATTACACATTCTAGCAGTGAAGATAAGAAGTCTATGTTTGATCTGGAACAGTCTTCCGGAGAAAACTCTACATCATCGGTGAACTTACGAGCGAACCTAACAGCCGCTTTAGCTGTTTCATAGACCTGTTCGGGAGATGTGCGTAGTTTGTTTCTTATGTGGATTTCGGATGTTGCGATAAAGGTGTGTATTCTTGATCTCGAAGCTGGCTTAAGGGCTTCTGATGCGAGCTCTATATCCGACCTGTTTGCCCTAGCTAAAGAACAGATAGTACAGTCCTTTACAACTGATGAGATGCTGTTAATTGACTTGAAGTCTGCAGCAGAACTAGCCGCAAACCCTGCTTCTATAATATTAACATTCATAAGTTCTAGCTTTCTCGCAATGGCTATCTTTTCGTTAGGGCTCATTAAAACTCCTGGTGCTTGTTCGCCATCTCTTAAGGTTGTATCTAGAATAATAAGGCTTTTCCCCATGGAATGACTAACTACCCCTTTGCCCAAGACATCTTAGCTCTTAAGACCCGACCAACCTTTTCTAATAGGTGTGCATTCAGGAGATTCCTTTTTGTTGTTAGTGTTGGAGAGTTGGTTAACTTCTCTAATATGAAGCTCTTAGCATAGTTACCAGTCTGTATTTCGTTTAGAACATCTTTCATTATGATCTTTGTGGATTCGTTAATAACTCTGGGTCCTACTGTATATTCACCGTATTCTGCATTATTGGAGATAGACCTATTTAAACCAGAAATACCTCCCTGGTATATTAAATCTACGATAAGCTTAACTTCGTGTATACATTCGAAATATGCGAGTTCTGGTTTGTATCCATGTTCAATAAGTGTTTCGAACCCTGCTTTTATTAATTCTGTTAGACCTCCACATAACACCACCTGTTCTCCAAATAGATCTGTTTCGGTCTCATCCTTAAATGAGGTTTCAATAATACCTGCGAACCCTCCTCCATTTGCGATAGCATAAGCTAATGCTACTTCCTTGGATTTGTTTGAGCAGTCTCTCCATACTGCAATTAAATGTGGAACTCCATGGCCTTTTAGATAGGTTTCTCTAACCATATGACCCGGAGCTTTTGGAGCAACCATTATTACATTTAGGTCACATCTAGGAATGATTTGGTTGTAATGCACATTAAACCCATGAGCAAAAGCTAATGTTGAGTTCTTCTTTATGTTATTATGTATTTCTGTTTCATATACCGTCCGCATATCTTCGTCTGGGATTAACATCATAACAAGCTCTGCGGTTCTAACTGCTTCTGGAATGCTTTTAACAACGAACCCGCTTTTAATAGCACTGGCCCAAGAGAGACCAGGTCTTAACCCAATAGTGACTTCAATACCACTGTCCCTTAGATTCAAAGCGTGAGCATGTCCTTGAGATCCGTATCCAACTATCGTTACTGACTTAGACTTAATGTTATCTAGGTTTCCGTCTGATGTATATAGTAACTTCATGCTCTCCCTTGGAATATATTAGTTAACATCAGTATGTCGTAGAAGCATATTAGTGATTCCTTTTCCTGATTGAACCATTGGCCAAACGCTTTCATGTTCACTTAAACTAATGTCTAGAACAACTGAACATCCTTTTTGGTTAACTGCCTCAATAAATGTAGGGACTAGTCTTTTTAAAGAACCCAACCTTAACCCGAAATGTCCATAGGATCTGGAGATGTTAGTGAAGTTAACACTAGTCTTCATGGTTGATTGAGAGAAACGCCCATTGTGTTCTATACGTTGCCATTGTTTAACCATGCCTAAGCTTTTGTTATTAAGTATTAAAACAGTGATTGGTGCGTTTAGTTGCTTTAAGGTTGAGAACTCTTGGAGATTCATCTGGATTGAACCATCACCGATAAAACAAACTACATCAGCTTTTGGGATAATTACCTTAGCTCCTAGAGCAAAAGACAATCCTGACCCCATAGCCCCTAATCCACCTGAGTTTAGCCATTTACCATGGTGAAGGTTGAAATGCTGTGCTACCCACATTTGATGTTGACCAACGTCAGAACATATGATGGCTTGCCTTCTTGTAGTCTTTTCAAGAACATAAAACATATCCTTTAGACTAACTAAGCTTCTATTAACGACAGAAGATTGATGCTTCCAGCTTTTGATTAGATGAAGCCAAGGTGAATAGATACGTTTGGTGGAACATCTAGTTAGTAAGCTTATAAGATTCCTGAATGTGTGTTTGATGGGTTCTAATATAACTACATTGAATTTAAAGCTGCGTTTAATGCTAAGGTCTACGTTTATATATGAGATGCTTCTCGGAATAGAGTTAAAATGGTTTATGTTTCCTATGGCCCTGTCATCAAACCTGGAACCAACAGCAATCAGTAAGTCACAATAGTGTATTGACAGGTTAGAGAAGTATTTACCATGCATTCCTAGCATTCCTAAGTTAAAGCGGGTTCGTTGTGTTCCGAAGTTCATTAAAGTGTTAGTAGATGGAGCGCCAATGCTGTTTAGGGTTTTCTTTAGTTCAGGCAAGGTTGAATAGTTGTTCAGGCCTCCGCCTATATATAATAGAGGCCTGTTAGAAGCTGATAGATGTGAACTCAATGGGATAATACTAGCTTTAGCATTCTGACATTGTTTGAGCTGTTGACTGCATTGAGATAGCGGTTCTCTTTTATAGAAGCAGTCATGGGTTTGAGGTGGTATTTCGTTTAAGCAAACAAAGAGTGTTTTAGATACGCTTTTGGGGAAGTCAGCTAATACAGGCGAGGTTTTGTTGTTATTAGAAACGTACATAGCTTCTTTTAAGACCTTATGTATATTCTGTATTCGACGTATAAGAAAGTTACGTTTAGTGCAGGTTCTAGTAATATTAACAGTATCACATTCTTGGAAGGCTTGTTTACCTATTGTTTTTAACGGAACTTGACCGCTCAGGATAAGAAGTGGATGTGAGTCTGAGAGTGAAGCTACTATTCCAGTGATAGCGTTAGTTATGCCAGGTCCTGAAGTAACTAAACATATGCCAGGCTTTTTACTAAGCTTAAAAGAGATGCTAGCAGCATATACAGCGGTTTGTTCATTCCTTACTAAAACATGGGTTAGCTTAGGTTGTTTGTATAGCTCGTCGTATACGTTTAATACCGATCCTCCTGGATATCCCCAGATTGGGTTTATGTTTGTCTTTGATAGGACTTCTACTAATACTGAAGCCCCGATGATAGAAAGCTGTTTACTCTTCTTGTCCATATAGAACCGTATGTTGAAAGCATCCAACCTAATATTAACTCTGTTCTAGGGGGGTGTGATATCTGAACATGCTAGAAGTATTGGAGGTATCGGATGGTTCTTGTGAATACATCTATAGCGTAGCGCCAACACCCAGTTAATCTTATGTTAGCTGTTATATATAGACTAAACTAACAGCTGTCTCAATAGATATACTTAATCATTGTAGTTACCTTTTTTATACGACTTAGTAGGAGTTCTTTATTAAATATGGTTATGACTTGAGATATGCCTGGTGATTCAGCTTTTCCTAATATACATATTCTTAATAGCATAGCTATATTACATACAGTTATATTTAGGCTTATAGATATCTTTTGTATTAGAACAGCTATTATAGATATGGTCCAACCTTTTGTTAATGCTAGCTCTTTATATATGGGTTCTATGGTAGCTAAAGAATCCATTGTTTCTAAGTAGTACATATATTCTGATA
>NZ_MKGN01000001.1 GCF_002682985.1 Candidatus Tremblayella phenacoccinincola | reverse complement strand
TAAGCATATGGGTAGCCTCTACTCGAGAAAGGAATGGTTCATCAGCTATGTATGTGCTCTGTAGCTGTTAAGAACCAACGTATATCTGTCCTAGAGCCTGGTTCATCTAATAGCCTATAGATACATACCAATATAGACTGCCTTTTCAAGCTACAATGAACATCATACATACTAATCTACATACTAATATACAAAGGTTAACTAACAACACAAGAACACCAAGATCTCAGATGCGGAGGTTGGAATTGAACCAACGTCCTTCGGGTTATGAGCCCGATGAGCTGCCAAGCCTGCTCCACTCCGCTTTAGATGCGTATTATGTTTATTATATAATACCGAGGACGGGACTTGAACCCGTATACTTATAAAAGCATTACCACCTCAAAGTAACGCGACTACCTATTTCGCCACCTCGGTATTAAACACTTTCTCCCTCCTTCCTTTGAAGAGCTATCAACAAAAGTATCCCTATAAATGCTAACTATAAGCCTATCTCTTTAGCTACAATATAGGCCTCTCTAGAAAATATATGAGAAGCTTTTGGGGTTCGTATGGCAGGAGATAACGATAAACCCCAACTATATAGACTATGTTAATTCCTCTCTTATAGCTAATAACATATTGGTCTCATCCAGTAACTACTTAACCCCCTAATCCTTCTTATAAACTATGGAAGAACTATATTACCATAAAGAGATAGAAGCTAATATACAATCCTATTGGGAGAAAGACCAACTATACAAAGCTACTGAGTCTATATCTAAAGGAAAGTACTATTGCTTATCTATGTTGCCCTACCCCTCTGGAAGACTTCATATGGGTCATATCCGAAACTATACAATAGGGGACGTTATAGCTAGATACCAACGAATGAAGGGAAGCTATGTATTGAATCCGTTTGGGTGGGACTCATTTGGTCTACCTGCGGAATGCGCAGCAGCTACTAATAAAAGCATCCCTTCTGAATGGACATATAATAATATAATCCATATGAGAGCTCAACTAAAGACTATGGGCTATAGTATTGACTGGTCTCGCGAAGTTATCACATGTAAACCAGAATATTATAAATGGGAACAATGGATATATATATACGTATATAGTAAGGAGTTAGCCTATAAAACCAAAACTGTTGTTAACTGGTGTCCTACAGATAAAACAGTATTAGCAAATGAACAGGCTGTTAATGGGATCTGTTGGAGATGTAATAAGCATATATCTTTTAAAAAGCTTTCACAATGGTTTATTAAGATATCTTCATATGCTGATGCTCTTCTAAAAGGCCTAACCTATTTAACCTATTGGCCAACACATATAAAAGATATGCAAAGAAACTGGATAGGTAAAGCTAAAAGCATAATACTAACAGTTAGCATATTAGGACTAGGTTCTAGCATCTGTATATATTCTATAGACCCAGAGTGTTTGATAAAGACTTCCTATATAAAGATATCTGTTTATCATTACTTATCGCTTTTAAATATAAAAAAGACCGTAAAAGAAGTTAATACAGACAGTCTAAAAGATATTACAGAGTTATCCGCTATAAGTCCATTAACAAATATAATGCTATCAGTTTGGGTAGTTAACCATATAATAAAAGAATATAGAACAGACATCACTATAGGTATTCCTTCTAAATATATAGAAGATATTAGCTTTGCTATATACCATAAACTACCAACTGCTATATATATATCAAACAAAGTACCATATGGAATACCTCAAAGAATTGGTTCTATAGTGAATATGTTAATTAAATCTAATAGCTGTATTCAAAAGATAACCTATTGTTTAAAAGACTGGTGTATTTCTAGACAACGTAGTTGGGGAACCCCTATACCAATATATACACATAGTAAGAAAGCGATAGCTGTATCAACTAAAGAACTACCAGCTATATTGGATGAAAGCCTATTAGTAAATAGATATCTGTTAGTAGCTAGGAAAAGGAATGTAAAATGGCATAAGTCTATATATTTAGGGAAAGAGGCATATCGTGAGTCTGATACTTTTGATACCTTTATAGAGTCTTCATGGTATTACGTTCGTTATGGTTGTCCAGCCTATATAAAAGACATGATAGATATAAAAGCATCAAACTATTGGTTACCTGTTGATCAATATATAGGTGGAATAGAACATGCCGTTATGCACTTATTATACATTAGATTTTACCATAAGCTATTAAGAGATGCTGGTCTAGTTGGGTTTAAATATAAAGAACCAGTAAGGAAACTCTTTTGTCAAGGGATGGTTTTAGCGGATGCTTATTACTATGTAGATAATAATATTAGTTGGGCTTCTCCGCTATATGTAGTTGCTAAATATAATAGCAAAACCAACCTATATAACCTATTTGATTTAGATGGTAATGAAGTTAAACACGCAGGTATACATAAGATGTCAAAGTCTAAAAATAATGGTATTAGTCCAGGAAAGATATTAGAACTATATGGCGCTGATGCATTACGACTATTTATTATGTTTGCTGCTCCTGCTAACATAGATTTTATATGGAACCAATCAGGAATAGAAGGTACCTATCGGTTTATAATTAAAGTATGGAGCATTGTATATGAGCATGTAGACCTAATATATGTATTACCTTTTGATATTAATTCCCTAAGCAAAGGACAGCTGTTATTATATATGGATGTTAATAAGGCTATTATTAAGCTAGCTAATACTATAGAAGAACGTCTTTCATTTAACACTACTATAGCCACTATTATGAAGATAGTTAGTAACCTAATTAAACTACCTAAGCTAAAAGAGTTGGACTACTCTTTATCTAAAGAGATGTTAAAGCTAGTTATTAAAATAGTTAGTCCTTTTGTTCCTCATCTTTGTTCCATATTATGGAAGGAACTAACCAACATAAAAGCTATAGAAGATCTATATTGGGTTAACTTAAACAGCTCATACATAGGTTCTATATATATATCAATAATAGTACATATTAATAATAAAGTAAGAGGTTCTATTGAGACGTCTGTATGTATAAGAGAGTCTCTATTGATAGAAAAGCTATATAGCTATGAAAAGCCTTTAAGATATATTAAACCTAATAATGCTTATAAGGTGCTATACATACCTAATAAAGCAATAAACATATTAACTTTAACCTAGACTAAGACTAGTAGTTAACCACATATCTACTTCTAAAGAGACAATATATGGATAAGCTTAACATAATAAAACCTATTATAGTTATTATGCTATTATATTCAGTAGATGCTTTTATAGTTGGTCTATATTGTATTAAGGCAATGTCAATGGTTCCAACGTTATTCTCTGGAGACCTAGCCATAGTTAAAAAGGTTTCTTATGGGTTTATTAATAAACGAGGTTCTATAATAGTAGTAAGATATCCTTTTAAAGCTTCTAATTATATCAAAAGACTATTAGGTTTACCTGGTGATATAGTAACATATAATAAGCATATTAAAAAGATATCCATAAACTATATAGGAATAATAAACTATATACAAAAGCTTAAAGACCAAAAGAAGAACATATTATATAGTAGCTTAAACATACATAGTAGAAAAGGCATCCTTATTAATAAACCCAAAAGCAATATATGTTGTTGGTGTTTACCAAGGTTTAGATATTTTGTAATAGGTGACTATATAGTTAAAAGCTATGATAGCCGCTTTTGGGGAACATTCCCAGGTAAACAAGTCATAGGATGTGTTATAGCTATATGGGAGAACTTCTTTTAACTAATAGGGTTAGGACAGCAGATTAATATGTATCAGACAAACAGCTAACCTGCATATCCTTTTTTAGGTCACTTCTTTTATCGTAGTCCTTTTTGCCTTTAACTAAAACTATACTAGCTTTACACCAAGAGCCTTTCCAATATAAAGACTCAACTACTATAGAGTAGCCCTTATGTTTATATACTGACCCATATAAAAGAGTTAGTTCTTTTTTAGTTAATAGTAGCTTACGGGTTCTTAATGGTTCATAGGTTATGTCTGAACAGGATATATAATATAAAGACTGAAAGCTAGAACCAACTATGTATGCTTCACATTCCTTGATATATACATAGCTATTGTTAATATTAGCCTTTTTAAACCTAAGAGCCTTAACTTCCCACCCTTGTAATGATATGCCTGCTTCAAACCTTTTTTCAACATAGTATTGAAAAGGTATCTTATTATTCTTTATTATAAGGTTTATATACATAAGGCTTTTTAATACGTCCATAGTCTATAATAAACTAATATATAGAAAGCACGCCCTACAGGGTTCGAACCTGTGATCTACGGCTTAGAAGGCCGTTGCTCTATCCAACTGAACTAAGGGCGCACTTATTGGAGGTTTAAGCTAGCATTCCATATTGTATTATCTTTAACATCTTCAAGTACTATGCTTTTATCAATAAGCTTAGCTCTTATATTATCCGACAAATGCCATTGTTTATTACTTCTAGCTAGGTTACGTTTCTTAATTAGCTTTTCTATATCATCTATCCTAATCTTTGCTTTAGTTAATATAGTTTCTTGTATATACATAAGATCAATAGAACCGTAGCTTAATAGTCCTAGTCTAGAACCTAAACTACGTAGATTAGAAGCTAGGTTAGATGCTAATATTAAGTTCCTATGTTTAAGATAGTTTATCCTTTTAGACATATAAAATAGTATTGAAAAAGCCTTTGGAGTATTAAAGTCGTCATTCATAGCATTAATAAATCTCTCGACCATCTCTTCTTTAATTCCTTTAGTTTCTTTAAGAGCTACGTTTAACCTAAACCTAGTAGTTCTAAGAGAAGTATATAAACGCTTTAGAGAAGTAACTGCTTCTTTTACCTTTTTAAGACTAAAAGATAAAGGACTTCTATAATGGCTAGTTATGTATAAGGCTCTTATAGTTTCTGCATCATAAGAACTAAAAACATCCCGTAGCTTAATAGAGTTCTCTAAAGACTTCGACATCTTTTCTTTATTTAATATTAATATGCCAGTATGCATCCATATCCTAACACAAGAACCATCAAAGCAACTGGTAGTCTGAGTTAGTTCATTTTCATGGTGTGGAAATATTAAGTCTAACCCTCCACCATGGATATCAAAGTGAGAGGCTAAGTATTTATGGTTAATAGCTGAACATTCTATATGCCAACCAGGACGTCCAATGCCCCAAGGTGAATCCCAACTTGGTTCTCCAGGTTTAGGTCTTTTCCATAATACAAAGTCATTAGAGGTTCGTTTATTATTAAAGTTCTTAAGCTTGTTTACATTAAGATATATAGCTGCCTGTCGAGATAATAGACCGTAACTATTAGTGGTTTTAATTGAATATATTACTTCCCCATTTGTATTTAGATAAGCATATCTCTTTTTAATTAACATATAAACATAGTCAATAATATGTCTTATGGTTTTAGTAGTACAAGGCTCATGGTTAGGCTGCGCTACATTAACTAACTTAAAGTCCTTATGCATTTCAACTATAAAGCTTTTACTTAAGAACTTACATTGAACACCAACCTTAACTGCTTTATATATAACTTTATCATCAATATCAGTGATATTTCGAATATATCTAACTTTATAACCACAATGACGTATATGCCTAATAATAATATCAAAAGCTACAAACGTGCGTCCGTGTCCTAAATGGCACAGATCATATGTTGTTACACCACAAATATATATAGTTACTAAGTTAGGTTTAATAGGGTTGATAAGTTCTTTAGTTTTAGTTAATGTGTTATATAGGCATATCATATATCATAACTCATAACATCATAGCATATACATACAATAGAACATAAGTTAAACAGATGGTTTTGGAGTTCTATATCTGTGTTAATCTAAGACAATCCAATAAACAAAAAGCGATGTAGACTGTCTGTATATGGGTCTCTAGGTTAGAATCTGAGGTGAGGCATGTGTGATGTAGGTCTTATATTAAAAGCCGTATACACAGCATACAAACTAAAAGCTGTAAACACCAAGATATACACGGACTTTAAAGTGAGCCATACGTATACAATAGTGACTGAAGGCGTTTCTAGTGTTCACATTAGAGGAATTGCTAAGGAACTACATGGACTATTCAAAGATCTGTATGGCTCTTCAACATTCGTAACACAAAGCAGTAGTCAGTGGCACGTAGTATGTTGTAGTTCTATATTAGTACATATTATGAAAGCTGATGTAAGGTGTTTTTATACTTTGGGCTCTTTATTCAACAACGAGCTGTGTTTAAAACAACAGGCTTTTAGTATATATATTTGATCTTTAGACACCCATTAAGAACCTTATTAAGAGCTCTTAATGTAGATTCACAATATAAACCTAGACTATGTTCTAAGACTACAATAGTTTTAAGCTTGTGGGCTATTTGAATAAATATACTCTTGCCTGAACTGTATGTGGTCTTTATAAAGAAGCTAGAAGCCTTTGCAATGGTTGATTCGATGTTACAAACAGTTGTCACAAACCTACATTGTTTAAGACATTCGGACGTTAAACTATATGTTCTGACAGCTGTTATGTTTATTCTATCGTAGTCTTTTGGAACGAGTAAGTGACCTCTTACTATTATAAGCTTGTCTAGTTTAACATCGTTCGGTAATATTGAGGTGTTGAGGTAAACACTACACTGTTCTTCGTCGTCTTCTAAAAGAATAACAGCTACGAGTTTGTTGTTAATTAGCTTATGGAAATAGCTGGTAACTACGCCACATAAGAAAACATGACTACCTATAGAACCAGTCCTATAATAACTTATGCTATTTGGAACAAGCTTCCTAATATCTCTTTTGAAGAGCTTAAATGGATGTCCAGTCTGATAAAGACCTAATGCTTTCTTTTCCTCAAATAAGATCCTTCTTTCACTCCATATTGGTCTTATCTTTCTCATTGCTCTGTCTAGACTAATCTCAAAGGAACCGCTGTTTGGATATAACCCACTGATGTCTACGGATGCTTTTATTCTTTCTGAATACCTTATAGTCGCTACTAACAGCCTTATTAGAACACATCTCCTTATTGAACAACAAGAACTATCGAAAGCTCCAGCTCTTATTAAAAGCTCAATGGTTTTCTTGCTTAGAGTTCTTCGATTAGTTCTAAGGCAGAAGTCAAGAAGGCTTGTAAAGGGTTTGGCTTCTCTAGCCTTTATGAGTTCTTGAACAGCGAGCTTTCCGGTGTCTTTGATCGCTCCCAGACCGTACTGTATAGCTTTAGGTTTAGTCTTATGGATAGAATCTATCTTGAGACAAGCCTTTATGGGAACATTCTCAATTGGTTTAAACTGATAAAAAGACTTGTTAACATCTGGTTTTAGGAGCATTATGTTTCTATTTGAGGAGTCTTTATACAATTTTATAGTCCTGTTAACCTCGTGCATTGATAAGCTTAAGTTTGAAGCTATAAACTCAGCTGGATAGTGAGCTTTTAACCAGGCTGTTTGAATGACTAATATAGCGTAAGCTGTTGCGTGTGACTTGTTAAAACCGTAGCAAGCAAACTTCTCCATTAGTTCGAATATTACTTTAGACTCAGCGTTGGTTAACCCAATACTTCTGGCTCCTTTTTGGAAGTTCAGTCTGTGGTGTTCCATTGCGAGCGGTTGCTTTTTACTTATCGCCCTTCTGAGAAGATCAGCTTTTGCAAGAGTGTATCTACCAATAACCCTAGCGATCTGCATGACCTGTTCCTGATATATTATTATGCCATAGGTTTCTTTTAATATAGGTACCAGACGTCTGTTTAAGTAATGTGAGCTTTCCATGCCATGTTTTCTTTTACAATAGCTAAACATTAAATGCATAGGACCTGGTCTGAACAAAGCTATTAATGCTATAATATCCTCAAAGCAATCTGGTTTAGCTGTTCTTAGAATCCTTTTCATGCCTGAGCTTTCAAACTGGAATATGGCTATGGTATCTGCTTTTTGCAAGATCTTATATGAACCAATGTCTTCCATACATATGTCCTCCAATGACCAAGCTTTCAGCTTATGGAGGGCTTTAATATGTTTTGCAGTATTATTAAGAGCTGTTAAGGTTGTAAGTCCAAGAAAGTCGAACTTTACTAAACCTACTGTTTCTGCGTCATCTTTATCAAACTGACTTACCAACATAGCACAGTCGCCTTCTTGTGAATACAAAGGACAGAACATCGAAATAGATACAGGTGCAATTAATACTCCCCCGGCATGAACAGCAACGTTTCTAGCTAATCCATCCATCCTAACTGCTAAGCTAATCAAGCGTCTAACACTACTGCCTACCAAAGAACGAGAGGCTTCTTCGGGTCTATCAGGATTCAATACGATGGTTTCAAGCTTTAGTACGTTGTAGTTAAGCTTTTGTTGTTGTTCAGTAGGTTGTGGAATGAGCTTTGCAATGTTGTCTGTTATGGTATGATGTATGCCTAATGTTCTTCCTATGTCTCGAATTGCGGCTCTTGTCGCAAATGTTCCGAACGTTGTGATTTGAGATACCAGCCTACTTCCATACAGTTCCATTACATAGCTTATGACTCTGTTCCTACCAGCTTGACAGAAGTCTATATCGAGATCTGGCATTGCTATACGTTCTGGATTTAAGAACCTTTCGAACAACAGACCGTACTGAATTGGGTTAACATCGGTAATGCTTAAAATGAATGCTATTAGAGAACCTGAACCAGAGCCTCTACCCGGTCCTACTGGAACTCCATTGTTCTTAGCCCAACATACAAAGTCTGATACTATCAGGAAATATCCTAAGAACCCCATTCTAAGTATTACTTCGAACTCAAACACTATTCTGTTAAGATAATGAACGAAAGAGGTGCTTTTAATTCTTATCCGCTTCTTTTGGATCTTGCATTTTAAACCAATAACTACTGAAGCTACGAAAAGCTTTTTAATTGGAATGCCCTTAGGTTTTGGGAAGACAGGTAGTTTAATATCTCCTAGGTTCAAGCTTAAGTTACATCTTTTAGCTATATGTACAGTGTTTTCTAATGCTGAAGGAATGTCTTTAAATAGACTACACATCTCTCTTTTGGATTTGAAGTATTGTTCATATGTATATTTCTTGGCTTTTTGTCTATTAAGTAGAATCTTGTTCTCAGCTATACAAGCCCTGACTTCATGCATTTGAAAGTCTGTTGGTTTGAGGAACTGAATTGGATGTGTTGCTACTACTGGAATTCTATATATAGAAGCTAACTCTACTGCCCCATCTATATAGCGTTCCTCGCTTTGTTGGCCGCTACGCTGTATCTCAACATAAAAGTTACCAGAGAAGTCAGATAGCCATCCATTCAACAGGGTTCTTGCATTGTGTTTATCTCCGTCCATTATGGCCTGTCCTATGTTTCCATATATAGCTCCTGATAAGGCTATAAGACCTCTTGTTAGATCTCCTTTCAAACAGGTTCTTTCTATAGCTATTGAACTGGGCTCTCTTTGAACTATGTTAGGTTCATCAAGGAATGAATAGCTGTTGATACTATGGTTCACCCAAGCCATAGAAACTATCTTACATAGGTTACGGTAGCCTTGTACGTTAGTGGCTAGCAAAATGATATTACTTTTGTTCTTGCTTTCAGAGCTACCATGTTTAACTGATATATTACATCCGACTATTGGTTTAATGCCTTGTATTCTTGATAACTTATAAAACTTCACTACTCCAAACAGGTTATTGAGATCAGTTAATGCTAAAGCCCCTTGTTTGTTTGCTTTTGCACATTCTAACGCTTCATTTAGTCTGATAGTACCATCTAATACCGAGTACTCTGAGTGCATTCTTAAATGAACATACCTTTGTGTGCTTTTATACATAGTAGCTATGTTCTTGTTAAGGGATTGTAAGGGAGCTCCTCCAATAAGGAACCCACATTCAAAGAGCTATGCTACTGATTAGAAGCCTTGTCTTTGAGATGATTGTAGACTGTATATTGAAAGATCTTTAACAGCTAGTTCGAGACCATATTACAAAAGAGTTTAAGTGTTCGCTTTATAGGTTCAACAGCTCCCCATAGTAACTGATCTCCTACTGTAAACATTGATAGGAGTCCACTATTGAATGGTAGCTTCTTTAGTCTACCAATAGCAACCACCAAAGAACCAGCTATATGTTCAGGTGTTAATAACTGCCTTGAGTATGCTTTTATATTTGGTAATAGTTTAACCCATCTGCTGGTTGATTGAATTATGTCAGCAGCACATCCAAAACACATGCTTTTCTCAACCTTAATTAAAAAGCTTTGTGAATGACATCTTAACACCCCAACCCTTATACACACACCACCAACGTTCGGTATCATTGGTAGTCCTAATATTCTATTAGTTTCAATAAAGCCCTTTTGTTCTTCCTTTGACGTTCCTAGCTTATTCGTCTCTTCATCTATCCAAGGCACAATTGACCCAACAACGGACTCACTTACGCTTGGATCACCTATCCTAACCTGAATGCTTGAGTTTAGCACATCCCTAAACCTAGCTCTACTCAAGAAAGCCATCTGTAACAGCAAACCCTTTACGTAGTTGGAACCAGCTCCTGATACAGATTGAAAGGTTGTAACGAACATCCATTTCATATTACTTCTCCTGATTAACCTATGTAACACCATTAGCATTAAACTAACGGTACAGTTCCCACCAACGAAACTCTTTTTACCGCTTTCTATGGAGCTTTTGATGGTTCTAGAGTTTACGGGGTCCAACACTACACACACATTAAGCTGTCTCCTAAGAGAAGAAGCTGCGTCAATCCAATAGCCAGTCCAGTTCAGGTTTCTTAGGTTAGAAAGCGTAATATCAGTGTAGTCACTACCTTGCATTGAAACAATAGCTTTGCATTTTAATAGAGCTTTAACGTCGTTAGTCTTCTTTACGTTGTAGACACCTATTAAGAACTTAACCAACCTTCTGTATGTGCTGCTAAGAAATAGGTATTTAGTGGATTCGTTGTTAATGTTAGCAGCAACCTGTGATTGTTTGATAAATACAGAACCCACCAAGCCTCTCCAACCTACAAACCCAATACAGCCTCTTCCAAACATTCTTAGGTATTATATTGTTCTAATTAATGAAGCGATCAAGTCTCCCATTTCAGACGTACTAACATATCTTTTACCGTTGGAGATATCTGATGTTTTATAGTTCCTTTTTAGAACGCTTACTACTGCATTGTCAATCATAGATGCCTGTTTGTTTAGATGGAACGAATATCTTAACAGCATCGCTAACGAAAGAATAGCAGCTATTGGGTTAGCCAAGTTCTTGTGTGTTAAAGATGGAGCTGAACCATGTACAGGCTCATACAGGCCTTTCCCATTAAAACCCAAGGACGCAGAAGGCAACATTCCTAAAGAACCAGAGACTATTGAAAGCTGGTCAGAAAGGATATCTCCAAAAAGGTTTCCAGAAAGAACTACATCGAATTCTCTTGGGTTCGCTAGTATTTCTATTACCGCACTATCAATGTAGTTGTTCCATAACCTAACATCATTATAGCTTTTGGATACTTCTAAAACCATACTCCTCCAGACTTTGGATGATTCTAAAACATTTGCTTTGTCCACTGATAGGATCTTCTTCTTACGGTTCCTAGCGGATTTAAAAGCAACGTGTGCTATACTTCTAACTTCTGACTCAGAGTACTTCATTGTATCAACCCCTTCTAGAGATGTTGCTTTGGTCTGAGCATATGTCTTTCTTACGATCTTTGGCTTACCAAAGTAAATTCCACTGGTTAGCTCCCTCAGAACCAATATGTCAGTGCCTTTCAGGTTATCATTTGGAAAGCTGGTGTTAATGGAGTCATAGTGTTTGATTGGTCTGAGGTTTATGGAAGAACTCATTAGCTTTCTTAGTTTTAAAAGAGCTGTTTCAGGACCAGGGTAGTATGTAATGTCAGTAGTCCTGTTAGCACCTACTGACCCAAGTAAAACTGCATCACTTGCCTTAACCATGTTTACTGTTGAGACAGGCAAAAAGCTTCCAGTGGATTCAAATGCTGTTCTACCAATAAGAGATTCCTTAATGGTTATTTGGCGTATGGTTAGTGCGTTCAATACCTTGACTGATTCCTTAATAACTTCAGGTCCTATACCATCACCTGGGTAATACTATAACATTCATATATATGAGGATTGACCAGCATAGAGCTTTCGTTAATATTCTATATTATAAACCATAATTAAGATGTTCGGGTCACTCATTGCTTCTATCAAAACTTATGATATCCTTGATATGTTTAAGAACTAACTCAGCTTCTGACATTCCTCTCAATAATGCTAATCGATAAAAGGAAGGAACACAAAACGACCAGTCTTTATATGTGCTCGAGACTACCTTTCTGTCCATTAAGTTCACCGTAATCTGAAGCCTAGATACTTTTACTAAGAGCTGAGCTATATATGTCACATCGGGTTCTTTTAGAGTTAAAGGCAATATCCCGTTCTTAATAGCATTAACGTAGAATATGTCAGCAAAGCTAAGACCAATGAGGATGTTTAACCCATATTGTTTAATAGACCAAGGAGCATGTTCTCTTGAACTACCACATCCAAAGTTCTTCCTAACTAGCAGGACAGATACTTTGTTGCTTGTTCTTAATACTAATGGGAATGGTTCACTATTGAATTGGTATGTAGGCTCTCGCCATTCGCTGAATAGGTAGCTTCCGAGCCTGCGTTTGGATGTTTCTTTTAAGAACTGCTTTGGAATAATGACGTCAGTGTTTATGTTATCCTTTTCGATATTGATAATAACTCCTCTGTGTAGTATCGATTTATCCATTAAAGCACTCTTCTAACATCTTGGAACTTACCACTAATAGCCGCCAAAGCTGCCATCATTGGGTTTACTAAGTGTGTTCTGCTAAGCTTCCCCTGTCTTCCTTCAAAGTTTCTGTTAGAAGTAGACGCACATCTCTCTTCTGGATATAGCTTGTCAGAGTTCATTGCGATACACATAGAACAGCCAGGTGCTCGCCATTCGAACCCAGCCTTCTTGAATATCTTATCAAGACCCTCTGAAGTTGCTTGTTTCTTTACAGACCCAGAACCTGGAACAACAATTGCTTTCCTAACACCTTTAGCAACGGGTTTGTTCATCTTTCTAACAACGTATGCTGCGCTTCTTAAGTCTTCTATCCGACTATTAGTACAGGACCCAATGAATACGTAGTCTAGGCTTATTGTGTTAATAGGAGTTCCTGGTTCTAAAAGCATGTAGTTAAGAGCAGACTCCATAGTTTTCCTTTTGTCAGGGTTGTTTTCAACAGCAGGATCTGGGATTCTATCATCAACAGAAGAAACCATTTCAGGAGATGTTCCCCAAGTGACTTGAGGTGCTATTGAGTTTACTTTTATTGAGACGCATTTATTAAACGATGTACTAAGAGTTGTTTTTAGTTTCTTCCAGGTGTTATCTCTTAAAGTATGTGTGTATATCGTTCGGTTGGCTAGGTAGTTAAGAAGTATGTTGTCAGCTGCTAGCATGCTAATCTTTGCGCCTGCTTCTATAGACATATTACACAGAGTTGTTCTGAAGTTTACGTACATTCTTTGGGAAGAGCCTCCTTTGAATTCTATAGAGTAGCTTGATCCACCAGCTGTTCCTATTGTATTAACTATAGCTAATGCTATATCTTTAGCTACACATCCATCATGCAGATTACCTGCTATGCTAACTTCCATATTTCGGTTCTTCCTTTGTAGAAGCGTCTGTGTCGTTAAAGTAGTTCCAACTTCAGAAGAACCTATGCCTTGAGCCAGAGTAGTAAAGGAGCCATGTGTTGAAGTATGAGAATCTCCACATACAATGCTTGAACCTGGAATTGTTATACCTAACTCTGGTCCTGCAACATGGACTATTCCTTGCTTTTCATCATGTCCTGCTAGAAAGCATATACTATGGTTCTTGCTGTTTGTTCTTAAAAGATCTATTTGAGACCCGAAGGCAGTAGACTTGTTTCTCTCTGGGTTGGTTGTGATATTGTGGTCTGGAATGGCTAGGGTGGTTTTAGGATTATGCACATATTGTGTAACAGCTTCAAATGCATGTGGAGAGGTTACTTCGTGAATAAGGTGGAGATCTACATATAACAAGGATACGCCACTACTCTGTGTTTTAATGATATGCGCATTCCATAGTTTATCGTACAAGGCCGTTGAGAACATATAGATTGGTGTTAGGCATGCTTGGGAGGAGCTATGTTTATTGTTCTAATGACTAGGTCGGTTCGGGAGCTGTTAATGGTTCTTTATAGAGTGTTCATATATCTCTATCATATACTCCAAGGAACACCAGCTTCATCTTACCAAGAATACCTGCTTAACCAATAGCTGTTTATAACTAAAGACATCAACATGAGACATGTGGGAGGACTTCCCGTATATCACTAGGAGCTCTATATGAGTATTGTTATTATAAAGGATGTCGAACCATTTGAAATAGCCATACGTCGGTTCAAGAGGATGGTTGAGCGTAGCGGCTTACTAAGTGAAGTACGTTCTAGGTTATATTATGAAAAGCCAACCTCTGAACGGAAAAGAAAGAAGGTAACAGCAGCAAGGAAGCATATCAAGAAGTCCTAATAATATGTGCTAACAGAAAGAGGGGGGGAAAGAGCCTGATGGTTGTCCGAACCTAACCAATAAGAACATCTGAAGTATCCTGAAGTCTCTTTTGCCTCTGTGTTATGATGTGTTGGTCTTGACTGGGGTATCTGCTTATGACTAACCTAAGCTACATATATTAATGCATTAGTAGAACCAAGTTAGAAGTAGTTAGACATAAGATATCCATAAAGGGGAACAGCTTCTACTAGACAACCATAACCACCTCCCCATAGTGGATCTAACGCACCTAACACTCCTAACAGCTAGCTCCTCTACATCATAT